>JAHEDB010000342.1 GCA_024641465.1 Chromatiales bacterium
GATGCCGCCGTCAGCGGCCGGCATGCAAAAATCATTGTGGTGCCGAATGATTATCTCGAGGGACATAATGATATCTTTATCGAGGACCTCGGCAGTACCAACGGTACCCAGCTGAATGGTCGGAACATAACTAAACGCCAGTTGCTCAAAAATGGCGACCAGTTGCAGATCGGCAAGCACCGGCTGAGTTATGTCAGCGAACTGGATCATAGCCATGATCAGACCGCTATATACATTCCCGAAAATTGATTCGTAGTTTAATCCCCATCCCCCGCTAAACAGCCCCGACCAGTCTGCGGTGACTTTTGTGTCACAACTGGCGATGCTAAACTACGTCCCCGATTTAATTTCGATTCAAGTCAGCACTGAGGTTTGTCATGGCAGGACACAGTAAATGGGCCAATATTCGCCATCGCAAGGCGGCGCAGGACGCCAGGCGTGGCAAGATGTTTACCAAACTGATTCGTGAGATCACCGTTGCCGCCCGGGTGGGCGGGGCCGAGGCGGATACCAATCCGCGTCTGCGTGATGCTATCAGCAAGGCCCTGGTGGCCAACATGACCAAGGACACCATCGAGCGGGCGGTGAAACGCGGCGCCGGTGATAACGACATCGAGGATTACGCGGAGGTCCGTTATGAGGGCTATGGACCCGGCGGGGTGGCGGTAATGGTGGATTGCCTGACGGATAACCGCAACCGTACCGTGGCCGAGGTCCGCCATGCATTTAGTAAGGCCGGTGGCAATCTTGGCACCGACGGCTCGGTGGCCTATCTGTTCAACAAGTTGGGTATCCTGAGTTACCCGGCCGGTAGCGAGGAGGATCGGATCATGGAGGCCGCCCTCGAGGCCGGGGCCGAGGACGTGGTGAACCATGACGATGGCTCGATGGATGTCGTGACCGCGGCTGAGGATTATCACGCCGTGCTCGGTGCCATGGAACAGGCCGGGTTCACACCGGAACGCGCCGAGTTGACCATGCAGGCCGCGATCGAGGTCGAGCTGGGGCTGGAGGACGCCGAGAAGGTGATGCGTCTGGTCGATATGCTGGAAGACCTGGACGACGTGCAGTTGGTCCATACTAATGCCGGTTTTTCCGCCGAGGTCATGGACAAACTGGCCTAAAATCCGCTCTTTTTTCAAAATTGACCGCCAGCCCCTTTAAACCGGGTCCCCCTATCCTGTATCTTCTGGTCCCATGATCCGTATTCTTGGTATAGACCCCGGTTCGCGATTGACCGGATTTGGCATCATCGAGGTGCAGGGTAACCAGCTCCAGTGTATTTCCACAGGTTGTGTGCGGGTCAATGGCGATGACCTGGCAGGCAAACTGAAGGTGATCTTCGCGGGTATCAGCGAGCTGATCGAGGAATTCCGGCCGCAGGAAGTCGCCATCGAAAACATCTTCATGCACCGTAATGCCGATTCGGCCCTCAAACTGGGACAGGCCCGGGGCGCAGCCATCAGCGCCGTCGCCACGCAATCGATCCCGGTGCACGAATACACCCCCAGTGAGATAAAAAAGGCCATTGTCGGCAAGGGTAATGCCAGCAAGGAACAGGTGCAGCACATGGTCAAGGCCCTGTTGAATCTCAATCGGATACCGCAAAGTGATGCGGCCGATGCCCTGGCGGCGGCCCTATGCCACGGTCATCTGCGCAATCAGCCCATGCAGATCGAACGCCGTCGCCGCGGTGGGCGCTGGAAGACTTTATAATGAAGCCCTTTAACGAGGTTACAAGCAGACAATGATTGGCCGACTCACCGGTATTTTGCTCGAAAAACAACCGCCGCATTTGCTGCTGGATGTGAATGGGGTCGGCTATGAACTCGATGCCCCCATGTCGACCTTCTATGAATTGCCGCAGACAGGGGAAAAGGTCAGCCTGTTCACCCACCTGGTGGTGCGTGAGGATGCCTGGCTGCTGTGTGGTTTTGCCTCGCAGGGGGAACGACGCATGTTTCGTGACCTGATCAAGGTTAACGGTGTGGGGGCCAAACTGGCCATGGCGATTTTGTCCGGCATCAGTGCCGATGAATTTGCCCGTTGTATCCAGGACGGTGACAGCTCTACCCTGGTACGCCTGCCGGGGGTGGGTAAAAAGACCGCCGAACGCTTGATCATCGAGATGCGCGACCGGCTCAAGCACTGGGCGCCGGAGGGGTTGCCGGGGTTGACGACAGCTAATAGCGTAGTCGGGCAGGCGAATGATCCGGGACGCGATGCGGTGAGTGCGCTGGTATCGCTGGGCTACAAACCCCAGGAGGCGAGCCGCATGGTGTCGAAGGTCAATAACGACGACATAGAGTCGAGTGAAGAATTGATTAAAGCCGCCCTGCGCGCGGCGGTGAGTTGAGATGCTGGAAACGGAACGATTTATCACCGGCCAGCCGCTCGACCGGGAAGACAAACAGGATCGCGCCATTCGGCCACAACAACTGGCGGACTATATCGGCCAGACCGTGGTGCGTGAGCAGATGCAGATCTTTATTCAGGCGGCGCGTTCACGCCACGAGGCGCTCGACCATGTGCTGATCTTCGGCCCGCCGGGCCTGGGCAAGACCACCCTGTCACACATTATCGCCAATGAACTGGGCGTGAATATGAAGCATACCTCGGGCCCGGTGCTGGAGAGGCCCGGCGACCTGGCGGCCTTGCTGACCAATCTGGAGGCCCACGATGTACTGTTTGTGGATGAGATCCATCGCCTCAGTCCGGTCGTGGAGGAGATCCTCTATCCGGCCATGGAAGACTACCAGATCGATATCATGATCGGCGACGGCCCGGCGGCCCGCTCCATCAAACTCGACCTGCCACCCTTTACCCTGGTCGGAGCCACCACCCGCGCGGGTCTGTTGACCTCGCCACTGCGGGATCGCTTCGGCATCGTACAACGGCTGGAGTTCTATACGGCCGAGGAACTGGTCCGCATCGTCAAGCGCTCCGCCGGTATTATGGGCGTCGAGCTGGATGACAATGGCGCCATGGAGATCGCACGCCGCTCCCGCGGCACGCCCCGCATCACCAACCGCCTGTTGCGCCGGGTACGCGACTATGCCCAGGTCAAGGCGGACGGTAAGATTGACAGTGTCATCGCGCAACGGGCGCTGGATATGCTCGATGTGGATCAGTGCGGATTTGATATGATGGATCGCAAACTCCTGCTGGCCATCATGGACAAGTTTGACGGTGGCCCTGTCGGGCTGGACAGCCTGGCGGCGGCGATCGGCGAGGAACGGGATACCATTGAGGACGTGCTGGAGCCCTATCTGATCCAGCAGGGTTTTATGATGCGTACACCACGGGGTCGGGTAGCCACCAATAGCGCCTATCAGCATTTTGGTATGCAGCAGAAAGACAAGGCAGACAAACCGGGTGTGATGGATTTGTTCGGTAAGTAGTGGTGAACATGGTCAAGCTGACGATGTGACGGGCTCCGCGTGTGAGCATTGTGGGCAACTACAGTTTGGGTATAAGTGAACTTGTGCATGGCAAAGCTGTCTCAGCGGG
>JAHEDB010000343.1:0-2594 GCA_024641465.1 Chromatiales bacterium
CAAGACAGGTTAGCAATGTCTTTAAGCTGTCTGCCTGCAAGGTCACCCCGCCTGCCGCCAGGCGCGACTCGAGCCTGCAAATACCCGGCACAAATCGCGATCGCGACCGCGACCACGAACGGGGATCACAAAATGCTCCACAACAACGCCATGACGACAACAACCCCGGCGACAGACCGCGGATTAATTTTAACAGCGCGCAAGCCAAACCAGAGATATATGGTTACAAACATACCGGTAACTGCGTCAATAAGGGCGATACATTCAATATCATCGGTGCGAACTTTGGCACGAATGGCCACCAGCACGGCAAAGGGGTGAATCTGGGTGGGCATGGGATCAGTGTTCCGTTACCGGTCACACGATGGACGGATCGGCAGATTACCGTCAGCCTGCCAATGGCCCCGCAGATACAAAAGGGCCAGTGGTATTACACCGGGATCGCAAACAAAAATCCGCAACAGTGGTTGAGCAATATCAGTAAAAACATCACCGTGTGCAATCCCGCTGCCAGCCATTCAAAATAAACCATCGCGACAGGACCACCCGCTCTCAACGGTGGTCCTGTTTTTTACACCCATGCCCGATGCTCCCCCGACGACTAAATAGCCCGCTTATCGCCCGGCCAGTTAGGCTAGAATACCGAAATGCAAACGACGGACGTCATTATCATCGGCGCCAGCGCCTCGGGCCTGATGTGCGCTATCGAGGCGGGCAAACGTGGCCGTCGGGTCACGATACTCGATCACGCCAACAAGGCAGGAAAAAAAATCCTCATGTCCGGTGGTGGGCGGTGTAACTTCACCAATTACGATGTCAGCGCCAATAACTACCTGTCACACAATCCGCATTTCTGTAAATCGGCCCTCAGCCGCTTTACGCAATGGGATTTTATCGCCATGGTCGAGCGTTACAAGATTGCCTATCATGAGCGCGAACACGGCCAGTTGTTTTGTGATGTCAGCGCCAGGGAGATACTGGCCATGTTGCTTAACGAGTGTAAACAGGTCGGGGTTTCGATAAAGCTAAACTGTACTATCGATACCATTGAGAAACACACGAGTGGTGACTTTGTCATCCACAGTAGTGAGGGACAATTCCATAGCGGGTCATTGATCATTGCCACAGGCGGTCTGTCGATCCCAAAAATGGGGGCAACACCCTTCGGCTATAAACTCGCCGCGCAGTTCGGTATCAAGGTCTGGCCGACCCGCGCCGGGCTGGTGCCCTTCACCCTGCATGACAGGGACAAACAGCGCCTTGCGCCTCTGGCCGGTATTGCCCTTGAATGTGTGGTTCAGACAGACACGATTGCCTTTCGGGAAAACATCCTGTTTACCCACCGCGGCCTGAGCGGCCCGGCCATTCTGCAGGTCTCCTCTTACTGGCAGGCGGGTGAGGCGGTGCATATCAACCTGTTGCCCGATCTGAATCTGCTATCCGAGTTACAGAACTTACGGCAAGACCATCCGAAACAACAACTCAAGACCGCCATGGCCACCTGGTTGCCCAAACGCCTGGTCCCGGCCGTACTCGAAGAGCCGCTGGCGAGTAAAACCCTGCATGAGTTATCCAATAAACAACTGGAGCAGGTGGCCGGTCTGTTTCACGACTGGGTCATCAGGCCCAACGGCACCGAAGGCTATCGCACCGCCGAGGTCACCGTCGGCGGGGTGGATTGTGATGAGTTGTCTTCCAAGACCATGGAAAGCCTGAAGATTCCCGGGCTGTACTTCATTGGCGAGGTGGTCGATGTGACTGGCTGGCTGGGGGGGTATAACTTTCAATGGGCCTGGTCGTCAGGTTGGTGTGCCGGTCAGGTGGTTTAATGCGGTATAATAGCCCCCACATTCTTATATAAAGTACATGGGTATCACTATGAAACCGTTAGTCCGCCTCTTTTTCCGCACCCTGCGCCGCGTCATCGGCCCGATCATGCTGTTCATCGACTGGCTGACCACCCCCAAGGGTATCCAGCGTCCCCTCAAGGAGCAGGAAAAGATCAATCAAAACACCCAGAATATGGCGCTATATCAATTCAAGACCTGTCCTTTCTGCATCAAGGTGCGCCGTCATACCAAGCGTCTGTCGCTCAATATCGAAACCCGCGATGCACAGCACGACCCCACCAGCCGCGCCCAGTTGGTGACCGGTGGTGGCGCCCTCAAGGTACCGTGCCTGAAGGTGACCAATGAGGCCGGTGAAGACCACTGGATGTACGAGTCCGACGATATCATTCACTATCTCAATTCCCAGTTCGGCCAGGATCACTTTAACAATCAGTCGCATGCCACCCGCCACTGAGCAACCGGCATTCGACCCGCAGCTGTTGTTGAAGCTTGCCGCGTATCGCATGCCCTTTGGCAAGTACGCACAGCGCCTGTTGATCGATCTGCCCGAGCCCTACGTCGTGTGGTTTGCCAAGCAAGGGTTCCCCAAAGGGGAACTCGGCCACATGCTGGCGATCGTGCATGAGATCAAGGTCAACGGTCTGGAGTATCTGTTCAAACCTTTACGCCCGAAATAAAGTTACCGATATGGCACGGACCGACATCAAAAAACTCACCGATATTCCCAATGTCGGCCCGGCCATG
>JAHEDB010000343.1:2628-3505 GCA_024641465.1 Chromatiales bacterium
TCACTCAGCCGCAGGACCTGACTGGCAAAGACCCTTACCAGTTATATGAACAGTTGTGCACAATCACCGGCCAACGGCACGACCCCTGTGTCATCGATGTATTTATCTCGGCTGTGCGCTATATGGAAGGCGGTCCGGCCCGCAAGTGGTGGGAGTTTACTGCCGAGCGCAAGGACCGGTTGGACAAGATCAGATGATCATAACGACAAAGCCCCGCAATGCGGGGCTTTGTCGTTATACCTGTCAGGGGGTCACAGCTGTAAAACTAGATGCTGTGCCCAAAGCTTTCCTTAAACCGTGCGTCAAATTCTGCGCGGCTAAAGGTGTGGTTCTGGGTGCCATGGGACTCGATCTTGATGGCGCCTAACAGTGATGCAATCTTGCCGGTGGTCTCCCAGTCCAGGTCATTCATGATGCCGTACAACAGACCGGCGCGATAGGCATCGCCACAACCGGTCGGATCATTGACGGCCCTGGTTTTGGCGAGCGGGATTTCGTAACGCTTTTCTTTTGTATAAATGATCGAGCCCTTGCCACCACGGGTAACGATCAGGGCATCGACCATCTCGGCCAGTTCGTGCGCGGTCCTGCCGGTGCGTTCTTCCACCAGTTGCGCCTCGTAGTCGTTCACCGCCACCCAGGTGGCCTTGTCGATAAAGCTCAGCAGGTCTTTGCCGTCAAACATCGGCAGGCCCTGACCGGGGTCAAAGATAAACGGGATGCCCGCGGCAACAAATTCCTCGGCGTGTTGCAGCATGCCGTCGCGACCATCGGGCGATACGATACCGACCTTCACGCCTTTCGCATCGGCGATATGATTTTCATGGGCGAAGTTCATGGCGCCGGGATGAAAGGCGGTGATCTGGTTATCGTCCTG
>JAHEDB010000344.1 GCA_024641465.1 Chromatiales bacterium
AGCGATCCCTGACACAGGAAGAGGCCTATACCGCGGTCAGGCTGATCCTTGATGATCAAGTGGAAGATATCCAGCTCGGCGCCTTTTTGATGCTGATGCGCGTCAAGGAAGAAACCCCGGCGGAGATCGCCGGTTTTGTGCAGGCCATCAAGGAATCCATGACCCTGCCTGACAAGCTGCCACCGATCAGTATTGACTGGTCGAGCTATGCAGGCAAACGCCGTCAACTGCCCTGGTTTATCCAGTCCGCCTTGCTGCTCAGCCAGAACGGCCAAAGCGTTTTTATGCACGGCCTGTCACGGGATGATGAGCGTGTCTACGCCGAACAGGCGCTGGAGGCCATCGGTGTTTCTGCCTGTCAGGGCTTTAACGAAGTGGCGGGGCAGATCAATAAAAGCGGTTTTGCCTATCTGGGGATCGAATTCATTTCACCTTTGCTGGAGCGGATGATCGAGCTTCGCCAGTTGCTGGGTCTGCGCAGTCCGGGCCATACCATCAGTCGTATCCTCAATCCGTTGTCAGCGAAACTGCTCATGCAGGGTATTTTCCATCCCGGTTATGCCGAGATCCATCAACAGGCCGCGCAATTACTCGCGCAACCCCGCGCCGCCGTGTTCAAAGGAGAGGGCGGTGAGATCGAACGTGACCCGGATAAGTATGCCATCGTCTACGGGCTGCATAACGGCGAACTCTATCAGGAAGAGTGGCAACCGATTTTTGCCAGTGCTACCCGCCACGTCAAGGAACAAAGCCTCGATCTCGATCTGTTCAGGGCCGTGTGGCAGGGTGAGGTGCAACACGAATACGGCGAGGCCGCGGTCACCTCCACCGCCGCGATCGCCATCAAGGCTTTGGGACTGGTCAATACACAACAGGCGGCGCTGGATCTGGCCAGACAATGGTGGGGTGCGCGATTGAGTAAACAGGCAGCCTGAATATTAACCGCCAAGACGCCAAGGACGCCAAGAAGAATTTTTATTTTGTAGTACACGATGAACAAAATTGAATTGCAGAAAATTTATGCGATGTTCAATGTGAATATAAATTATTTGCCCTGGTGTACTTGGCGTCTTGGCGGTTCAGTAATCTAAAACGAGGGTAATATGATTAACGAGCAAGTCACCATTGAAGGACCACCCCTCGGTGATTGCTCAGCATGTCCCTACCAGGCTGACCTGCTGTCGCAGGGTAAATGCAAACCCGGTGATGTCTGTATCCAGGTGGAGAGTGGTCGGCAGATCGATCGCTTTCTGCGCTTCAATCCCGCCCTGGCGGAACAATACCTTGGCGACTCCTTCTGGGAACGTCGCGCCATCGCGGTACGTTATTCTCCCCAGTCACTTTTACAAAAGCTGATCGCCGACCACGACGAAGTGGTGCGTCGCGCCGTGGCCTATCGTATTCCGCTGGATGAGTTGCCTGCGCTGATCAAGGATCCGGACCGGGAGGTGAGGATCACCGTCGCTGACCGGTTGCCGGTGGAGCAATTGGAGGCGATGGCTGAGGATGAGGACTACCTGGTCAGGGTGTATGTCACCCGCCGCATGGCGCCGGGCCGCCTGTTTCGCATGATGAACGATGCGGATAACCAGGTACGCAAGGAGGTCGCACGGCGTATCGCCCCGGCCAGCCTCGGTATGATGTTGTACGACAGCGACCCCGTCATCCGCCGTATTATCGCCGAACGCATCGAACCCGAAGGCGTCAAGGCCCTGCTCGACGACCCTGACTGGACCGTGCGTATGACGGCCATTTCTCGCGCGCCGGTCAATGCCCTGATTCGATTGCAAAACGACCCCGATCCGGATATCCGGCAAGCCGTGCTGGAGAGGCAGGTCGTCGATGACTGATGCTCGGTTAAACCATGCGCGTGAATGCGCGCCTATCGGTCGCCTGATTGTACTCATTGTCTGGATTGGAGCGATGCCATGAAACTACAGATCGAACGGCCTTACGTGGATGCCTTGCTGGCGGAATTCCCGTCCCTGTCGATGATCCAGGAACAACTGCGTTTCGGCAATCGCGCCGAAGTGAATTTTACGCAGTTATCGCCGGGCCAACTGGCCTTCCTGCAGGACCTTTATCGACAGGCCGGGCCCAATATGCATGGCCACGCCGCGCAGATCGCCACCTTACAAACGGCCCTCAACGACGAGGGTGAGCGCTATGGCGAGGATGACCTGGAAAGGCTCATGCCGGCCATCGCCGACTATCTGCTGACGGACGGGATACGCGGCTGGTTGTTCAGGGCCACCACCTCGGGCAAGCCCATCGCCTACGTGATCACCCGCCTGGATTTTACGCCGCCGGGCGATGAAGAGGCCGGGCGGATCCTGCTCGAATTCAAGGCCAATACCTGCGGCAAGCTCGCGGTTGAAACCCTGACCCTGCGCGGCCGGGATATCGCCGGGCGGACCGTGAGTGAAATCTTCGCCCATAAAGGTTATTTGAAGGAAACCGCCGCTCTGATCCGTGCCTATGATGAATCCGCCGAACGTTATTTTGCCTGGCGCGCCGACTATGGCAAACAGTTCTCGGGCCGGGGCGTCGGGCATTATGCCGAAGACCCCATGGCCTCACATCGTAACACAGACTGGTCGCGCAAGAGTGTGGTGGTGCTGTCATCCAGTGGCGGTGAGGCGCGGCTGGTGAATGATGAGAATATCCTCAGTGAACGCGCCATCGGTTTTGAAGGCTCGGGTGATATCCTCGCCACCTATCTGCGCAAGGCGGGTAAGAGCAGCCGTTATGATGATAAGGTGGAAAATAAAATCGAGGCCTCAAGGGCTGCCATTCCAAAGGGAATGTTCACCGAGTTGCCGGTACACGGTTATATTCTGATGTTCCACCTGGAACTGCACCATCACCTGTGGGTGCATGTCGATGACGTCCAGCCCTATCGCTATCAACCTGAACTCAAGCAAAAACTCATCCTACCGCAGGAGCAAACCGACCTGATCGACATCCTCACCGCGGAAATGGATGTGCTGATGGACGACATCGTCGCCGGAAAATCCGGCGGCACCACGGTGTTGTGCGCCGGGCCGGCCGGGGTCGGTAAGACCCTCACCGCGGAAGTCTATTCGGAGATCATCAAGCGGCCGCTGTACCGTGTGCACTCCGGCCAGTTGGGACTCAACGTGGCGGAGATGGAAAAGGCGTTGAAGGATACCCTGACCCGCGCCCAGCGCTGGGGCGCGGTGATGTTGATCGATGAGGCGGATGTCTATATCCGCCGCCGCAATGACAATATCGCCGCCAATGCCGTGGTGGGGGTGTTCCTGCGCGTGTTGGAATATTTTAACGGCCTGTTGTTCCTCACCACCAACCGGGTGGATGACATCGACGAGGCGATTATTTCCCGTTGTATCGCCATGATCAAATATCACCCGCCAACCCCGGATGAGCGAGGCAGGATCTGGCAGGTGATGAGCCGGCAATTCGCCCTCGCCATCGATGGCGATTTGATCGAACAACTGGTCACGCTGTT
>JAHEDB010000020.1 GCA_024641465.1 Chromatiales bacterium
CGTCGATCTCATTGACGATACGACGTGATACGTGGTCGAGGAATTCATAGGGTAGATGAGCCCAGCGTGCGGTCATGAAGTCGATGGTTTCCACCGCGCGCATCGCCACCACATACTGATAACGGCGGCCATCGCCGGTCACCCCGACCGATTTCACCGGCAGAAAGACCGTGAAGGCCTGTGATACCTTGTTATACAGCTCGGCCTTGTAGAGCTCTTCTATATATATGTGGTCGGCCAGGCGCAGCAGGTCGGCGTATTCCTTCTTCACCTCGCCGAGGATCCGCACACCGAGGCCGGGACCAGGGAAGGGATGGCGATAGACCATGTCATAGGGCAGACCGAGCTCCACCCCGAGCCTGCGCACCTCATCCTTGAACAACTCACGCAGGGGTTCACACAGCTTGAGTTTCATGTGCTCGGGGAGGCCGCCGACGTTGTGGTGTGATTTGATCAGGTGGGCCTTGCCGCTCTTGGCCCCGGCCGATTCGATCACATCGGGATAGATGGTGCCCTGCGCCAGCCATTTGGCATTCTTCAACTTGCCGGCCTCTTCCTCGAAGATCTCGACAAACAGGTTGCCGATGATCTTGCGCTTTTGTTCCGGGTCAGCGACACCTTTCAGAGCGGCAAGGAAACGCGCCTCGGCGTCGATGCGCAGGACCTTCACGCCCATGTGTTCGGCAAAGGTGGCCATCACCTGATCGCCTTCCTTGTAACGGAGCAATCCATTATCGACAAATACACAGGTCAATTGCTTGCCGATGGCGCGGTGCAAGAGGGCCGCCACCACCGAGGAATCGACCCCGCCGGACAGCCCGAGGATGACCTCTTCCTTGCCGACTGCCTGCTGGATACGGGCAATGCTGTCCTCGATGATATTATCCGCTGTCCACAGATTGGCGCAGCCGCAGATGGTGTGGACAAAACGCTCGATGATCCGCTGGCCCTGCAGGGTGTGGGTCACCTCGGGGTGGAATTGCAGGCCGTAGTAATTGCGCTCGACATCGGCAATGCCGGCGATCGGGGCATTGGCGGTCGAGGCCATCAGGATAAAGCCCTTGGGCAATTGTTCAACCCGATCGCCGTGACTCATCCACACATCCAGCAGACCATAGCCTTCCGGGCTGGTGTGGTCCTCGATATCCTTGAGCAAGGGGGTGTGACCGTGGGCGCGCACCTGGGCATAGCCGTATTCATGATGATCGGCGGTCTGTACCTTGCCGCCCAACTGGGCCGCCATGGTCTGCATGCCGTAGCAAATACCGAGCACCGGCACCTCCAGCTCAAATACCACGGACTGGGCCACCGGGGCATCGGTGGCGGTGGTACTTTCCGGGCCACCGGAGAGGATGATCCCTTTTGGCTTGAAATCGCGGATTTCGGCCGCATCCATGTCCCAGGCATGGAGCTCACAGTAGACCCCGGCCTCGCGCACCCGGCGGGCGATCAACTGGCTGTATTGGGACCCAAAATCCAGAATCAGGACGCGATCAGCATGAATATCGGCAGACATAAACCCTCTCAAACGGCCATCCGGCCACTAGCATATTATAAAAGGCGGGGATTATATCACGCTGCAACAGCGAAAAATGCCATGCCGGGGAGGATTATCCTGCCAACCGGGAGTGCAGCAGAGACAGGTCATGAAAATGCTTGAGCCATGCAGATGGCCACCAAATGGTTTACTATTAACCGAGTATCCAGCCAGCACCGAGCCAGACGTCTTGAGCAGAAATACCGCTAATTATCCAGCCACGTTATTCACTATTAACCTTATAACTTATTCCTACAGCGAGTTTTATGCTTCGTATTCAGCACGCCTATAGTCGAATCGCCCTGGTGACCGGCATCTTTCTGGCGGCCTTTTTTATCGGCCGCCTAGCCCTGTTCACCATTTATCATCCCAGTTTCGCCGAACTCAGTTTCGGCCAGGTCGTGTTCAGCTTTGTGCACGGCATACGCTTCGATGCCTCGATCATGGTGACCTTCATCGGCATCCCCTTCCTGTTCATGATCCTGCCACACCGCTGGGCCGTCTCCCGGCTCTGGCAGGGTCTGTTCAGCTGGTATTTTTATCTGGTGATGGTGGTCTTTGTGTTTTTGCAGATCAGCGATCTGATCTACTTTGGTTTTGTGCAACGCCACGCCGGACCCGAGGTGACCCTGCTCACCGGTGACATGGAACTGATGCTGGACATGCTGCTCAACGAGCACCGCATCGCCCTCATCCTGTTCATCAGCGCCACCCTCGGCGGTGGTATATTATGGCATCGTCTATTCAGCAGACCGCTGGCCGTACCAGGCAAGGCCCTGCCACGCTATGGCGCCATCGTACTGCTGTTCGTGGCGATCATCATCGTCGGCCGCGGTGGCTTGCAATATAAACCCGCCAGAGTCGCCGATGCCTTTATCAGCGGTTCCACCGCCTCCGGCTATCTCAGCCTCAACGGCCCGTTTGCGATCTTCCATGCGGCGCGTGGCACGCGCCCGGTGACAAAACAATTCATGCCGGAGCAGACCGCCATCAGTTTAGTCCGTAAACAAATCACCTCACCCCACGAAACCTATATCGACGACAGCTACCCGCTGTTACGCAGCTCCGCCGTTAAGGCAGGCAGCACACCAACCAAACCCAACATCGTGATCTTCCTGCTGGAAAGCTGGGATGCCGCCCACATCGACTATTTCCGTAAACAACAGGGCCAGGCACCTTATTCGATCACCCCCAACTTTGACGAACTGATGAAAAAGGGCCGCCTGTATAGCCGTTTCTACGCCGCCGGCACCCGCAGCATGGACGGTATCGCAGGGACCCTCGCCGCGGTCCCCACCCTGCCGGGGCTGCCCTATATCGGCACCGGCATGGACCAGAACCGTCTGTCCTACCTGGCGGAATTTGCCAAGGACCATGGCTACAGCACCCTGTTTTTACAGAGCTCCAACCGCGGTTCCTTCCGCCTCGACTCGATTGCCGCCAAGGCGGGTTTTGAAACCTACCTGGGCGCGGAAGATATCCCACCGGCACACAAAGATGCTGAGCCGAAAAAACTTTGGGGCGTGTGGGACTATTCGACCTTTATGGCCGCCAATGAAGTGTTTGCCAAACAGCAACAACCTTTTCTGGGATACATATTTTCATCCAGTACGCACAATCCCTGGCGTGTCCCCGCCAAACAATGGCTGAAATATCCTGAAGACAACGAGCATCATAAATACATGAACAGTCTGTATTATGCCGACTGGGCGTTAGGCCGGTTCATGGCCGAGGCGAAGAAACACAAGTACTTCGACAATACGATCTTTTTTATCACCGGCGATCATATCAGCGGGTTTGAACAGGACCCCAACTATCTCCCCAGTCGCTATCATATCCCGCTGTTGGTGTTTGGTCCTGGCATCCAACCAGGCATCGATGATCGCATCGGCAGTCAGTTGGACATCACCCCCACTATTATCGATATCGCCAGATGGAAAACAGCGCATAGCAGCGTCGGTCGCTCCCTGTTCGATGACAGCGACATCGACAACCGTGACGCGCTGTGCATCAATGGCACCATTATCGATCTGATCTGGCAAAAAAGCTGGATGTCCCACAACCTGAACCAGCGCCTGAACGTACACATCGAAGGTAAGCAGACGGTGGAAAGTCTGGAACAACAGATCCTCGCCACCCATCAGGTGGTCATGAAGGGCATGCTGGAAAACCGGATATATCACAAGCCGACACAGGCCACGGCAAGTGTAAGCGAATAAAGTTACCTATTCACAATTCGAAACATTCTCGTGGCATAACTCATCAACCGGTGTCATAGCGGCTTGAGCCTGTACGAATCTGTTTTGCCATACTTAATAATCGCTTTGTCTTGCCGATAACAAAGCAGCAAGGGCAACATAACACCCTACAAGTATTGGTAATAAGCTGGCGGTACAATGCAAGACGCAAAGACAGATGGCGATGCCGTAGAGATTGAGATCATAGGGTTCGATTCACCCTTTTTGAGCCACAGCGAACTGGAAAGTGATCTGGCGCGAGGCGTGCGAGAGGGACAATTTATCCTGCATCTGCAACCCATTATCAATCTGGGCAACTGGTCGATACACGGTATGCAGGTACTGCTGCGCTGGCAACACCCTCAACACGGCATCATCCAGCCAGACAGTTTTATCCCGTCTCTGGAACAGAGCGGAATGATCGTAGCGGTGGGACAATGGGTGCTGGCCGAAGCCTGTAAATTGAATCGGCACTGGCAGGACGATGGATTACCAACCGTGCCCATCGCCATTAAGGTATCCGGCCAGCAACTGGCCGACGCGGGGTTTGTCGAGTCGGTATTTGATGTCCTGAATGAGAGCGGTCTCCCACCGGGACTACTGGTGCTGGAATTGACCGAAACAGATTTGTTCACCGACACCGCCGTCAATATCAAGCTTTGCAATCGGTTAAGAGACAAAGGTATCAGGCTGGCGTTAAATTATACCGCTAACGGTTATACCTCGATCGAGGATATCAGTGAACTGCCGATGGATATTATCAAGCTCGATAAGGAACTCATACACCACATTACAAGTCACCCCGAGCAGCGTGCCATCATGGCTACCATTCTCGATTTTGCCCATCAGAACAGGCTTGAGGTCATTGCCGAGGGGGTGGAAACGGCCGAACAACTGATATTTCTCAATGCCATGCAATGCACTGCGGCACAGGGATTTTTACTCGCCCATCCCCTGTCGACAGAAAATTTTGCCGAACTCTTCCACACCGCACCTCACTATGAATATATCGTCGACCGTGTCTGTAAACACTGGCAATTGACATAACAGGATTGACGTTACGGTGTGACACGGGCCAGCCAGTCGCTGACAATTTTTGCCGTTACCACCAACCTGCCAAAATCCTTTTGTCTGATCTGGTTTAGATCGAGTAACTCAAACTCACTCAACTCCTCATTCAGGTGAATATCACCCTCGGCCCTGACGGCAAAGGCCATGATGAGCTGATTTTTGGCGATAAAGGGATAGTGGCCGATAAACCGGATATCGCCGACCTCCAACCCCAACTCCTCACGGGTCTCACGCCGTATTGCCTCCGCCGGGGCTTCATGCCGTTCCAGATAACCGGTGATCATGGAGAACACGCCTTCCGGCCAGGCGCGGTTACGCGCCAGCAACAATTTGTCACGGTATGTCACCAGTCCGGCAACCACCGGTACCGGATTATCCCAGACGGTGAAGCGGCATTGCGGATCGCTACAGGTCAGGCGCTCGATGCCATCCACACAACGCGTATTTAGATCGGCCTTACATTCCGGACAATACTTCATGCGCCGCCATACCCCGCACCTGTTTGAGTCGCCACCAGCCGGGGCCACCACTGGGTTCGAACATGGCGGTGACCGGCCGTTTGGTTTTATGCGCCAGTCCCTGTATCTGGATCTGGTTACCCTCAATCACCGCCGTTGCGATATCCAGCTCGGGTTCACCCATATAAAAACGCAACATATCCGACATAAAAAGTTTTTTGTTGGGGCGCAATACGCGAAGGACAGTCGGGCAATTAAAAAAACTCACAAACTGGGTAAAATTGGGCGCGCCGTTAAAGGCCTCCATTTTAAAAGAGGCAACGAGAGTGCATTCCCCTTCCTTGTCGTGATACAGCGTCTTGACTGCGAGCGAGTCCTTCACCAATCGGGCATACCCATCGGCATACAGGGCGGCAATCCCTGGCAACTCCTGTAAGGCGAGTTTTTCCAGTTCATTTGCGCCAACATTCCATGACAGCAAAAAGATTAACAGGGTTATTATCTTTGTCATTCCATGTTCCTTTTTTTCACCACGAAGACTCGAAGGCACGAAGAAAATATTTATAAAAATATTCGTGTCTTCGCGGTGAATCTTTTAACTCAACAACTTAAGAAACTGCGCTTCGTCGAGCATCGCAACCCCCAGCGCCTCGGCCTTGTCCGCCTTGGAACCGGGGTCGGCACCGACGACCACATAATCGGTTTTTTTTGAGACGCTGCCGGCGACCTTGGCGCCCTGTGCCAGCAACCGTTGTTTGGCCTCATCGCGGCTCATACCGGACAGGGTCCCGGTGATGACAAAGGTCTTGCCACTGAACTTTTGCGTTTCGGCGGCAGCCACTTCGATTACCGGCCAATGGATTCCTGCCTTACGCAGCTTTTTGATCACGTCCCGATTATGGGACTCCGTGAAGAAGCGGGTAATACTTTCAGCGACGACGGGACCGACATCAGCAACTTCGATCAGGTCTTCCTGTTTAGCCTTCATCAGGGTATCAAGATCACCAAAGTGATAGGCCAGGGTACGCGCCGTGGTCTCGCCCACATTACGGATACCGAGGGCAAAAATAAAACGCTCCAGGCTGGTCGACTTGCTGTTGTTCAACGCATCAAGCAGATTCTGCGCTGACTTGTCGGCCATGCGATCCAGGGCGGCGAGTTGTTGTTTGTTAAGACTGTATAGATCGGCCACATCATGGATTAGTCCCTCATCCACCAGCTGTTCCACCAGTTTGTCGCCCAGGCCGTCGACATCCATGGCCCGTCGCGAGGCGAAGTGTTTGATTGCCTCCTTGCGCTGTGCTTCGCAGAACAACCCACCGGTACAGCGAATATCTGACTCACCTTCCAGACGTACGGCATGTGAGCCACACACGGGGCATTTATTATTAATCGTTTTTAGAATATTAAACTTATTTAATTTTGTTGTTCGCTTTGATAAAACCGGCCCAACCACCTCCGGTATGACATCACCGGCCCGTCGCACGATGACAGTGTCACCAATCCGCACATCCTTACGGTCGATCTCATCCTGATTGTGCAAGGTTGCATTGGTTACAGTTACACCACCAACAAATACCGGCTTCAGTTTTGCCACGGGTGTAATTTTTCCCGTCCGGCCGACTTGTACCTCAATACCTTCAAGGGTTGTCATCTCCTCCTGGGCCGGAAACTTGTGCGCCACGGCCCAGCGCGGTGCACGAGACACGAAACCCATGATGTCCTGCTCGGCCAGACTATCGACCTTGTAGACTACGCCGTCGATGTCATAATCCAGACCATCGCGCTTTTGCATCATCTGTTGATAATAATCCAGACAGCCTTGCAGGCCCTTGACCTGTCTGACCTCGGGATTGAGGCGAAAACCCCATTGCCTGAGTTTCTGCAAGATCCCATGATGGGTATCCGCCAGGCTGTCGCTGACCTTGCCCACGCCATAACAATAAAATTCCAGCGGCCGGCCGGCGGTAATACGCGAATCGAGCTGGCGCAAACTGCCCGCCGCCGCGTTGCGGGGATTGGCAAAGGTCTTGTCGTCATTCTTTCGCTGCTGGTCGTTGAGGCGATTGAAGCCGGACTTGCTCATGATCACCTCACCCCGTACTTCCAGGCGCGAGGGATAATTTTTTCCTACCAGCTTCAGGGGTATGGTTTCAATGGTGCGCACATTCTGGCTGACATCCTCACCGGTGCTGCCATCGCCCCGCGTCGCGCCGCGTACCAGGATGCCATTTTCATATAGCAGACTGATGGCCAGGCCATCCAGTTTGGGCTCGGCGGTATAGACAATCTTGTCAGCCGCCAACTTGTCGCGGATGCGCCGATCAAAGTCCTCGACCTCCTGCGCATCCATGGCATTGTTGAGCGACAACATCGGCACTTCGTGTTTGACCTGTTGGAAGGCATCGAGGGGTACGGCGCCGACACGCTGGGTCGGCGAGTCCGCGCTGATCAATTCCGGGTGTTGCGTTTCGAGCGACTGTAATTCGCGTAACAGGCGGTCATACTCACTGTCCGGGATCTCCGGTGCATCCATGACATAGTAAAGATAATTATGGTGATTGATCTCATCCCTGAGTCGGTGAATGGTTTGTTCTGCACTTGCCCTGGAGCTCATCGGAACGGCTTACCTTTCATGTCGTCGTTGCTGCATGGCGGCCATTTGTTGTTTAAAACGAAATGCCTCGACCTTTTCTTTTATATGCGCAAGTGTCTGCTCGCTGAGGATGCTGCGCGATTCATCACACAGGATGCCGCCCATTGCCGAGGCCAGCCCGTGGGCCTTATCCACGATCAGTTTGAAGGTCTCACGCGCCTCGAGCGGGCCGGGGAGTTGCGCGAACAGGGAAATCCCCGGTGAACTGAACCCCTCCGCCTCCAGATCGGCAAAATGGCCGGGGTTTAACAGATTGGCAAAACTACACACCGCCTGCGCATGGTCGGATAACTTGTCGGCATGGCAATGAAATATTTGCATCTCACCATAACTGAAGCCGTGCAGCTCCGCTGCCTCACGAATTTGCCGACCGCTGAACACCTGACCCGGCCTGGCGAGGATATTAAACACGATGAGCAACTCATCCTGTGGCGCCACCTGGGTCATGCTGTCCCAGCCGATGTGCACCCCCTCGGCCAGTTCGTCGGCGGTTACCTCACTACCATGCACCTTGATCGCGCCGAGCGAATCGACATCGGCGAAGGAAATGCTTGGGCCGATACGTTCTTGCTGGCCAAGCGGATCAGTTTGCCTGGCGGGTAATAAGGCCTTCAGCCTGTCGAACCAAGAGGGTTTATCATCGAGCGGGGATTCTGCCGAGGTTTTATTTGGCTCGCGGTAGCGCAGGTAGATACCTGCGAGTACCGCAAGGCCGATGAAAAGGATGATTAGACGCAACGTGTCCATGAATGATGCATCCCGGTGAGATGATGGTTAGTTAGCACAAAGCATCTGACAAATCTGCTTCAATAGCAATGGCCATTACTCTTTCAAACTGAAAACGCCCAAGATAAGGATCTGGTTATCAGACAGCAGCCAGTTTGACGGCTTCATTCACATCGACCGCCACCAGACGCGATACGCCCGGTTCATGCATGGTCACACCGGTCAGGTGTTCCGCCACTTCCATGGTCACCTTGTTATGGGTGATGAAAATAAACTGGGTGCGATCCGACATTTCCTTGATGATATCGCAATAGCGACCAACGTTGGCTTCATCCAGCGGTGCGTCCACTTCGTCGAGCATACAGAATGGCGCCGGATTCAGTTCAAAGATCGCAAATACCATGGCCACCGCGGTAAGGGCCTTTTCACCACCGGACAACAGGTGGATGGTGCTGTTGCGCTTGCCGGGGGGACGGGCCATCACGGTAATGCCGGTTTCCAGCAGGTCATCGCCGGTCATTTCCAGATAGGCGTGACCGCCGCCGAACAGACGTGGGAAGATTTTCTGCATGCCGATATTGACCTTGTCGTAGGTCTCTTTGAAGCGGGTACGGGTTTCCTTGTCGATCTTGTGGATGGCATTTTCCAGCGTCGTCAGGGCCTCGGTCAGGTCGGCGTCCTGAGCATCAAGATATTGCTTGCGCTCCGACTGCTGCTCGTATTCCTCGATCGCCGCCAGGTTGATCGGGCCAAGACGCTGAATGCGGCCTTCGATCTTTTCCACCGACTCCTGCCAGGCAGGTTCGGTGGCCTCTTCCGGCATTTCGGTCAACAGGGTCTTGAGTTCAAACCCGGTCTCGGCGATCTGCTCTTCGATGGTCTGCCGACGTACCTTCAATTCCTGCGCACCGATGCGTATCTCGGCCAGTTCATCGCGCACACCCTGCACGGCGTGTTCGGCCTGGGTGCGTCCCTCTTCCAGTTCGCGCAGTTGATGTTCGATGTTTTCCAGGTCGGTCCGGGCCTTGCCCAGATCGGTTTCCACCGCCACGCGTTTTTCCAGATGCGAGGCCAGTTCCTGTTCCAGCCCCTGGATCGGGCTGTCTCCCTCAGACAGGGCATTATTCAATTCATCACGACGGGCGTTGAGTTGTTGCAACTGCCCTTCCATTCGCTCCAGGGCCTGACGGGTCGAGGCCAACTCGGTACGCAGGGTTTCAGAACGGAGTTTGACCTGATGGGCCGCCTCACGATCGGACTGGGCGGATTCACGCGCCTTGTCCAGTGACTGGCGCAGCTCGTCGC
Organism: Chromatiales bacterium; assembly: GCA_024641465.1. Lineage (GTDB taxonomy): Bacteria > Pseudomonadota > Gammaproteobacteria > UBA6429 > Thiohalophilaceae > JAHEDB01. The sequence goes on from JAHEDB010000020.1 coordinate 9,991, forward strand.
GTTGTGCCGACATCTCGACCCGTTGTTCACTCAACAGGCTGAGTCGTTGCTGGGCCTCCTGCAGGGTGGTTTGTGAGATAGTCAGTTCGGTCTGTTGCACCTCGAGCTGGCCATCCAGCTCATCCAGTTCTCGTTGCAGGTCGGCCTGACGATTCCTGACCTGTTCCAGACGGGCCTGCAGGGCGCTCAACTCAGCCTTGTGTTCGGCGTGACTGCGGTTGGCCTGATTGAGTTCGGACTGGGCGGTTTCACTCTGTGCCTCGAGGGCACGCAATTGATCACGGCTACTTTCCAGGCCTTCGTGCAGGCTGTCGACCTTGGCCGTTTCCTGCTCGATATCCTGCGCCAGGGCCTTGAGTTCCTGTTCGCGCTTCAGTACGCCGGCCCGTTCGTCTTTGTCGCGCATGACGCGCAACCAGCCGGGACCGACCCACAGGCCGTCTTTGGTGACAACGGATTCGTGGGCCAACAGATTATTGCGGATCGCCATGGCGTCCGGCAGGGTCTCGGTGACATACACCCCGTCGAGCATGCCTTCCAGATGCCAGGGGGCCTTGACCTTGTCGAGCAGGCGGTTGGCGGTGGTGCCATTACTGCTGAGGGGCTGGACGCTGGTATCGAAGAAGGTCACCGAGCCCTGGGTAAAATCGGCCAGGGCACTGACCAGTGGATCCATCCCGTCGACACAGACGGCCTCCAGATAACTGCCCAGCACGCATTCCACGGCCTGTTCCCAACCGGCCTCGACATCGAGCTTTTCCGCCAGACGCGGAGCATCGGCCAGTTGCTGATTAGTCAGCCAGTCGCTGATGCCTTCCTGCTGCTTGCCCAGGGCCGCCTGTTGCAGGGCCTCAAGAGAAGCATTGCGGCCACGCAGGTCCTGCAAACGATGCCGGGCCTGATCCAGTTCAGCGGATTGTTGGTGACTCGACTCGCGTAACTGGCCGATCTGCGCCTGTAATTGTCTGGATTGTTCCTGCCGCTGGTGCAGGGTCTGTTCGCTCAGCAACAGGGCCTGTTGTTGTTCGTTAAGTTTGTTGTCCAGCTCGACATGGGCATGATTGGCCAGTTCCTGGCGGGTCTTGTCCTGGCGCTGGACCAGTTGATCGATGTGCTGTTGCAGGTGCTTGCCGCGGGCCTGTTCCACATCGACGCTGCGATTGGCCTCGGCCAGTTTATGATTCAGTTCTTCCCAGGCGCCCTGCCAGCCGTGCATGGCCTGTTCGGCCTCGCTCATCGCCGATACCGCACGGGCCTCGCCTTCTTTGGCCTGATTCAGGGCAGGTTCGATCTCCTGCAAACCGGCCTCAAGTTCGGCGATGCGCTTGCGGTCCATATCCAGATGCGACTGGGCCTCTTGCCAGTCTTTCTCCAGTTGCCTGCTGTCCTGTTGTTGCTTCTGACGTTTCTCACGGGCGTGCTGGATGGACTGTTCGACGCGGGCGATGTCTGAGCCGACGCTGTAAAAATGGGCCTGCACCTTGTTGAAGTTTTCATTCGCCTCGACATGGGCATCGCGCTGTTTTTCAATATCGGATTCGATATTACGTTGCCGGGCGATACTCGCCTCCAGCGCGGTGTCTTTCTCCCGCTGTAGACTGTCGACTTGTGAGCTCTTGTCGTTGAGCCCCTTCCAGCGCAGGCTTTGCAGTTGCGCCTTGACCAGACGCTCTTCTTCACGCAGCACCTTATAGCGTTCGGCGGTCTTGGCCTGACGTTGCAGATGGCTGATTTGTTTACCCAGTTCATCGCGCAGGTCGGTGAGGCGATCGAGGTTGTCGCGGGTATGACGAATACGGTTTTCGGTCTCGCGGCGGCGCTCCTTGTACTTGGAGATCCCGGCCGCCTCTTCGATGAAGGTGCGCAGCTCTTCCGGTTTGGCCTCGATGATGCGCGAGATGGTGCCCTGTTCGATAATGGCGTAACTGCGCGGTCCCAGGCCGGTGCCGAGGAAGACATCGGTGATGTCCTTGCGACGGCAGCGGGTGCCGTTCAGATAATAGTGTGATTGCCCGTCACGTGAGACGGTGCGTTTGACGGAGATCTCGCTGTAATTGGCGAATTCGCCCCCCAACCGGCCTTCCTTGTTGTCGAACACCAGTTCGATCGTGGCCTGACCCACCGGCTTGCGGGTGCTGGAGCCGTTGAAGATGACATCGGCCATGGAATCACCACGCAGGTGCTTGGCTGAGCTTTCCCCCATGACCCAGCGCACGGCATCGATGATATTGGACTTACCACACCCGTTTGGGCCCACAACCCCGACCAGATCGCTGGGAAACACGACCGTGGTGGGATCAACGAAGGATTTGAATCCGGCTAGTTTGAGTTTTCTTAATCGCATGGGCCGGTAAGATACAGGATCGAGAAACGGCGGCACAAGATTGACAGCCGGAAAATATGACTGGTTTGCAAAGTTATTTCCAAACCTGCCAAACAGTGTGTTTATAAATCACACAACGGTGCGATCTGCAATAACGGGGCTCACTTACCGATGTCGCACCCAGGTGGTGAATTATTCGACACTTCACTTGTATTGTGTGGCTAAATTCTTGTATCTTCCCCGCCCATGACTACTAAACCATCGAAATCCCTCGAAACCTTCGAGAACCCCATGCCGACGCGCGATTACACCATCCGTATCGACGTCCCGGAATTTACCTGCCTGTGTCCGAAGACCGGCCAACCGGACTTTGCGACCCTCAAGCTCGAATATGTACCCGACAAACTCTGCGTCGAGCTGAAGTCCCTCAAGCTCTACGTGTGGGCCTTCCGTGAGGAAGGGGCCTTTCACGAGGCCGTGACCAACGCCATCCTCGACGACCTGGTCAGGGCCACCGCGCCCCGCTTCATGCGCCTGACGGCCGACTTCAACGTCCGCGGCGGCATTTACACCACCGTGGTGGCCGAGCATCGTCAGCCCGGCTGGCAAATCCCCGAAGTCGTGCAACTGCCCTGATTGGCCCCGGGGACGTGGCGCAATGACAGATCCCTCGCCCCTCGTCCCTCGAACCTCGCCCCTTTATGTGGGTATCGACCTTGGCACCTCCGGTTGCCGGGCCATCGCCATCGACGAACACGCCAACCCGGTCTGCAATATCGCCCTGCCCTGGCCCGCCCCGACGATAAACGG
>JAHEDB010000345.1 GCA_024641465.1 Chromatiales bacterium
TCTCTGTAGTGCCCGGTCGGTCGTGGATTGTGGGTGACGATGGAGATGATTGCGGCATAGTGATTGGCGCCGACCTTCCAGATATGAAAATCCGCAATGCGATTGTCCGCGTCGCTCTCGATGGCCTGTTTCACAGCCGATAAATAATCCTGCTCGATACTCTCGTCGAGCAGGATCGGTCCGGTCTGTTTGACCAGGCCAAGCGACCAGCGGGTGATGATCACCGCACCGACGATGCCCATCACGGGATCGAGCCAGTTCCAGCCGAAGTATTTGCCCGACAGCAGGGCGACGATCGCCAGTACCGAGGTCAGGGCATCGGCCAGTACGTGCAGATAGGCGGCGCGCAGGTTGTGGTCGTGATGTTCGTGATGGTGGTGGCCATGCTCATGCTCGTCATGATGGTGCTCATGATCGTGGTCGTCATGGTCATGCGCATGATCGTGGTGATGATGATGGCCATGTTCATCTTTTAACAATACGGCACTGATGATGTTGATCAACAGGCCGAGGCAGGCGACACCGATCGCTGAGTTAAACTGGATCGACTGCGGCTCGATGATGCGGTGCAGGGATTCGGCCAGCATCACCAGCGCCACCACCGCCAGGGCGACCGCACTGGCAAAGCCACCCAGCACACTGACCTTGCCGGTGCCAAAGGCGTAGTCGGGGTTGTCGGCGTGTTTACGGGCATAGCGATACGCAAACAGGGTGATCATAAAGGCCGCGACATGGGTGCCCATGTGCCAGCCATCAGCGAGCAGGGCCATGGAACCGAACACGCTACCGGCGATGATCTCCGCCACCATGGTAACGGCGGTCAGCAACAGCACATAGTGGGTGCGTCGTTCACCCCGTTCGTTCTGCACGGAAAAATCGTGTTTGTGTTGCAGGGCTTTGAGGGTGTTTACGTGCATAGGGATATCCTGTGTTGGCCCGGGGAGTGCGTGCCTGGCGGTAAGCGGATCTTTATGACACTCGGCGGCTGATAGCGTATTTTACATGAATATCACCCACCGACTATGGACGTTTCTCGGCATCACCGGGAGGTGCTGCCTGTTAGAGTGGTTGTGCCTGGATAAAACGATATTCCTGGGTCCTGCCCTGATAGCCCCAGGCATCGGCGCGGACATCGTGAATAACAATGTAACTTGCCGGTGTAATCGGGCCGAGGATGGTCTGGATATCGGCAAAGACCTGTTTAACATAGCCGGCCTTCTCGGCCTTGGTGTTGGTGCCGTCGGTTACCTTGATGTCCAGATAAAAGGTGACTGCGTTTTGCTCACTAATACGCGTGCCACCGACAAACCACAGCTCCGGCGCGACATAATCTACGGCGATGGACGTGACATCGGGCTTCTTGCCGAGGATGTCGCGGGTGTGTTGCATCAGACAGGCGACGAGTTTGTCGGTAATGGCCGGGTCCGGCTGCATGGCCAGGCGCAGATTCAGATAAGGCATTATTCCCTCCGTTGAAAGTCACTGGGTAACGCCTGGTGATTATAGCAGGGCGTAGGGCGCAATCCTATTGCGCCGAATGAGTCAAAAAGTGCTGTAGCCTGTTATCCTGTCTCTGAACCCGTTTTAACAGCATCGATTTATCCGCGGTGGTTGTTTCGATGCATGCGGCGCAATAGGATTGCGCCCTACGGGCTGTCTCTGAATCTGTTTTGATAAAATCGATTTATCCGTGGCGGTTGTTTCGACGCATGCGGCGCAATAGGATTGCGCCCTACGGTGGCAAACGTATCGATCACATCGGCGTGTTTAAACCGATGGAAACCCTTGTGTGGTGTTTTAAAGATAAAATACCTTTTCTATAAAAGATGATTTAATCATTGATCGCGTCGCGTAATCTTATTGCGCCGAATGAGTCAAAAAGTGATGTGGCCCGCCATTCTGTCTCTGAACCCGTTTTAACAAAATCGATTTATCCGCGGTGGTTGTTTCGACGCATGCGGCGCAATAGGATTGCGCCCTACGGGGCAAGCCTGTCGATCACGTCGGCGTGTTCACACCGGTGGAAACCCTTGTGCGGTGTTTTAACGATGAAACATCCTTCAACTACTGCCACAGCTCCTTGTATTGATCACGCAGGATATTTTTTTGTACCTTGCCCATGGTGTTACGCGGCAGTTGTTCGAGCACGATGACCTTCTTCGGCACCTTGTAGTTGGCCAGTTGTTGTTTGAGCCGGGCGATGATGGCCTGTTCATCGGGGGGATTGTGCATATCGTCGGGAATGATCACCGCGGTGACCGCCTCGCCAAAGTCTTTATGCGGCAGGCCGATGATCGCTGATTCTTTAATGCCGTCGATCTCATCCAGTAACATTTCGATCTCTTTCGGATAGACGTTATAACCGCCGCTGATCACCATGTCTTTGTTGCGGCCGACGATGGCGATATAACCCTGCTCGTTATAACGCGCCAGGTCGCCGGTGATGAAAAAGCCATCGGCGGTAAAGTCCTCGGCGGTCTTGTCCGGCATGCGCCAGTAACCCTTGAAGACGTTGTCGCCGCGCACCTGGAGCAGACCGACCTCGTTGCCGCTGACGGGTTGGCCGTTGTCACCGATGATCCGCGCTTCCACACCGGGCAGCGGCAGACCGACGGTCCCGGCGAGGCGCGGGCCATCCACCGGGTTGGAGGTGTTCATACCGGTCTCGGTCATGCCGTAGCGTTCGAGGATGGTGTGGCCGGTGCGTTGTTTGAAGTCATCGAAGGTCTGCTCCAGCAGCGGCGCGGAGCCGGAGATAAACAGGCGTATATTCCGGCACACATCCCGATCAAACTCGGCCTGGTCCAGCAGCCGGGTGTAAAAGGTCGGCACCCCCATCATGACCGTCGCTCGCGGCAACAGGCGCAGGATAGTCGGCACATCAAATTTGGGCAGGAACAGCATTTTGCTGCCGCCCAGCAGCACGCTGTGACAGGCGACGAACAGGCCGTGGATATGAAAGATCGGCAGGGCGTGCAGCAGCACATCCTGTGGTTGCCACTGCCAGGCCTGTTGCAGGGCGAGGCCGTTGGCGGCCAGGTTGCCGTGGCTGATCATGGCGCCCTTGGGGCGGCCGGTGGTCCCCGAGGTATATAGAATGACCGCTACATCGTCCTGCTCACATGCGACCGTGCTGAACTCGGCCGGGGTGGCCAGGCTGTCAGTGATCAGACTGCCCTCGCCGTTGTCGGTGAGGGTGTAGAGGTGTTGTATGGGGTGGGTCTCCCCGATGTGGGCAAACACGGCCCTCGACTGGGGGGCGCACACCACGACGGCGGGCTGGGCATTTTCGATGAAGTAGGCCAGCTCGCTCTCGGTATAGGCGGTATTGAGCGGCAGGTAGATCAGCCCGGCGCGCAGGCAGGCAAGATACAGGAATAACACCTGGGGTGACTTGTCGACCTGCACCGCAACCCGCTCGCCCTTGGTGATCCCCAGTCCGGTCAGGAAGGCGGCGAAACGGCTGACCTCCAGCTCAAGGTCGGCAT
>JAHEDB010000021.1 GCA_024641465.1 Chromatiales bacterium
TTTTGATAGTCCTCGGCCTGTTTTTCCCCCGGCATGGCCTGTTTGATCTTTTCCCAGTTTTGCTGGCTGCCGCGAACGTCGGTCTTGAAGGTCTCGGCCTGTTTGATGGTCTTGATCTCTTCACGGGCGAGGATCTGATCGGCGTTGGGGATGGTGACCTCCGGTAGCTTGAATCCCTTGCCTTTATCGTCAGTTGCCTTGGCCGGTTTGTCGGCTTGCGCCGGTTTTTGTTTGACAGGCAGTGCACCGCTCTTTTTGCGCGGGGTGTTCAGTCTGACACCCTCGATCGTCATTTCATTGATCAGTACCTTGCGGCGCAACAGATTCAGACCATCGAGGTTAAAACTGATGCGCTTGATATCAACAATGTTTTGTAACGGCTGCTCGACATCGGTGACCTGCAGGCCGTGCAGTTGCATACCGAGGGGGGAAAAGCGGAAGTCGGCGCCGGCGAGATCCACCTGGGCCCCGACCATGTGGGTGCCGGCATATTCAACGCTGCGTTTGATCATGGTATCGACAAACAGGATAAAGAACAGCAACAGCAGCACGACTGCAACGGCAAAACCAATCAATCCTTTCCAGCGAATCCACTTTTGCATAGTTATTTCAATTTGATAAATGAACCGATCTTGTCTGCCCAGCCCTGTAACTTGAGAAAGCGGGTCAGTTTGAGTTTATTGATCCAGGCCATGATGTGATCACGATACTTGTTGATGGTCCAGATACTGCCGAAATAAACTGGCACAAACATCAGCAGCGACAACAGCAGGCTGCCCATGACGAGGGTGTTATTAAAGTTCTCGATGCGCCACAGGGTCGAGTTGTAGAGCATCACCCACAGGCCATTCAGCGAGGGCAGTTTGAGAATAAAATAACCAAGATGATGGAACAGCGGGTCGAGCAGGTAGGCCAATAGAGAGAACAGGGCGATGCCGGCCGTGAAGGCCGCGCCATTGACCCGCAGCACCATGACCAGTAACAACACCAGCAGGTTGTGCAGGCTCCAGAAGGGGGTAAAGCCGACGATCAGCGCAAAGGCAATGCCCAGACTGATCTGCTCCGGGGCGACATCGGAATTGAAGGCCTTGATGAGTTTGCTGATGGGACCGAGCACAATGATTCCTTATTTTGGATAACTATAGCAGCCAATTGTGAAACGGCCAGTGGCGGCATAAAGACCTTTCATGGTGTGCGGCGCTGTATTTTTAAGACCAGATCGGTACAATAGCCGACTCTTTCATTAACCGTAATACAGCCAAACCTATGACCGTCCGCACCCGTTTTGCCCCCAGCCCGACCGGCTATCTGCATGTCGGCGGCGCCCGTACCGCCCTGTTTTCCTGGCTTCACGCCCGCAAGCACGGTGGCAAGTTTATCCTGCGCATCGAAGACACCGATCTGGAACGGTCCACGGCAGAATCCGTCAACGCCATCCTCGAGGGCATGACCTGGCTGGGGTTGGAATATGACGAAGGCCCTTTTTATCAGACACATCGCTTTGACCGTTATAACGAGGTCATCGAACAATTTCTCGACACCGGCAAGGCCTATCGCTGTAACTGCCCCAAGGAACGGCTGGAAAAGCTCCGTGAAGAACAAATGGCCGCCAAACTAAAACCGCGCTATGACGGCCATTGTCGTGGTCGGCATATCGACCCCAATGAGCCCCACGTCATCCGTTTTCTGAACCCCCAGGATGGCACCGTGGTGTTTGACGACATGGTGCGTGGCAAGGTGGCCTTTCAGAACACCGAACTGGACGATCTGATCATCCGCCGCACCGATGGCTCGCCAACCTATAACCTGTCGGTGGTGGTGGACGACCTCGACATGGAAATCACCCACGTCATCCGTGGCGATGACCACCTCAACAACACCCCTCGCCAGATCAATATCCTCAAGGCCCTGGGCAAGGAACCGCCGCGCTATGGTCACGTACCCATGATCCTCGGCGATGACGGCGCCAGGCTGTCCAAGCGCCACGGCGCGGTGAGCGTCATGCAATACCGTGATGAGGGCTTCCTGCCCGAGGCCCTGCTCAATTACCTGGTGCGCCTCGGCTGGTCGCACGGTGATCAGGAGATCTTTTCCATCGATGAGATGGTCGAGCTGTTCGACATCGAAAACGTCAACAAGGCGCCCTCGGCCTTCAACACCGAAAAGCTGCTGTGGCTGAATCAACACTATATAAAGAGTGATACCCCGGCCCGGGTGGCGCGGCTGCTCAGCCCGCACATGGGCGAGTTGGGGGTCGACCCGGCCAAATGGCCGCCGCTGGAGCAGGTCGTGGCGATGCAGGCCGAGCGGGCCAATAGCCTGCTGGAGCTGGCGCGGATCAGCGCCGTCTTCTATCAGGAGGAGATCGAATACAACGAGGACGGGGCCAAGAAAAACCTCAAGGCCGCGGCGACCGAACCCCTCACCCGGGTCCGGGACAAACTTGCTGCCCTCGACGACTGGTCACGCGAGCCCATTCACGCCATCATCCACGGCGTGGCCGAGGAACTGGGCCTGAAGATGGGCAAGGTCGGCATGCCGCTGCGCTTTGCCATCACCGGTGGCGTGGCCTCGGGGGATCTGGACCTGACGGTGTATCTCACCGGTAAGGAACCCAGCCTGCAACGCATCGACAGGGCCATGGGCTATATTCAACAACGCGCCACAGACTAAAATAGGCGTAGCCCGGATGAAGCCCTGGCGTAATCCGGGTTGAAACCGGCAAATCCCGGATTCCATTTCATTCCATCCGGGCTACAGCTGAGTGAAGACGAATTTTCTTTCCCCCCTCCTCGCAGGAGGGGGCGAGGGGGTGGTGATCGAATCAGGCCGATCGTGAGTATCGATCACCCCACCCCAGCCCGCCCCTGGAAGGGGAGGGAGATAAACGAAGACAATATCGAAAGCAGTATTTCAATTGAGGCACTAACTTATCTATGAGTCAGGAATCAGACCACAAACCCAGCAACTTCATCCGCCAGATGATCGATGAAGATCTCAAGGTCAATAAGAATGATGGCCGAGTGGCGACCCGTTTCCCGCCGGAGCCTAACGGCTACCTGCATATCGGTCACGCCAAATCCATCGTGCTCAACTTTGGGATCGCCGAGGATTATCACGGTACCTGCAATCTGCGTTTTGACGATACCAATCCGCACAAGGAAAACATCGAGTATGTCGAGGCCATCCAGGACGACGTGAAGTGGCTGGGCTTTGACTGGGATGGCCGACTCTATTACGCCTCCGATTACTTCGAACAGTTATACGGCTTTGCCGTGGAATTGATGCAGGCCGGTAAGGCCTATGTCTGTGACCTCAATGCCGAAGAGATCCGCACCTATCGCGGCACCCTCAAGGAACCGGGCAAGGACAGTCCCTATCGCAACCGCAGCGTCGAGGAAAACCTCGACCTGTTCAAACGCATGCGGGCCGGGGAGTTTGAAGACGGCGCCAAGGTCGTGCGTGCCAGAATCGACATGGCCTCACCCAATATCAACCTGCGTGACCCGACCCTGTATCGTATTCGCCACGGCGTGATCCATCACCAGACCGGCGAGGCCTGGTGCATCTATCCTATGTATGACTATACCCATCCCATCTCCGACGCCCTGGAGGGGATCACCCATTCCATCTGTACCCTGGAATTTGAGGACCACCGACCCCTGTATGACTGGATCCTCGACAACATCACCATCGCCTGTCATCCGCAGCAGATCGAGTTTTCCCGACTCAACCTGCAATACACCGTGATGAGCAAGCGCAAGCTGACTGAACTGGTGAACGAGGGCCATGTCGAAGGCTGGAACGACCCGCGTATGCCGACCATTGCCGGACTGCGCCGTCGCGGCTTTACCCCGGCCTCGATCCGCGAGTTCTGCGAGCGCATCGGCGTCACCAAGTCGGACAACCTGGTGGAGATGGGCGTACTGGAAGACTGTATCCGCACCGACCTCAATATCCGCGCACCGCGCCGCATGGCCGTGCTGCACCCCCTCAAGGTGGTGATCACCGATTACCCGGAGGGCAGGGTAGAGCCGCTGGAGATTGCCAATCACCCGCAGGACGAGACCATGGGCAGCCGGCAGATCCCCTTCTGCCGGGAGATCTATATCGACCGAGCCGACTTTGAAGAGGTCCCGCCCAACAACAAGTTCAAGCGCCTGATCGCCGGTGGTGAAGTCCGCCTGCGCGGCGCCTATGTGATTCGCTGTGACGAGGTCATCAAGGATCAGAGTGGCGAGATCATTGAGCTGCATTGCAGCCACGATGCCGCCACCCTGGGGGCTAATCCCGAGGGCCGCAAGGTCAAAGGGGTCATCCACTGGGTATCGGCCCCGCATGCCCTGGAGGCCGAAATCCGCCTCTATGACCGGCTGTTCAGCCATCCCACCCCGGATGCGACCAAAGATGGCACGAACTACACGGACCATCTCAATCCGGATTCACTTCGCACCCTCAGCCGCTGCTTTGTCGAGGCCAGTCTGAGCGAGGCCGAGCCCGGCGTGACCTACCAGTTCGAGCGAGAGGGCTATTTCTGCCTGGATAGCGTATTGGGCGGCGGAGAACGACCGATATTCAACCGCACCGTCACCCTGCGTGATACCTGGGAGAAAAACTGACAGGATCTTGGGGAGATATTGTTTAAAACCGTGTAGACTCTGCGCTGCCATTAAGCAGTTAACTAATGGTAAGAATATTCGCAATTTATGTGGCCTTGTTATTGACATACTAACCCCGCTATCGTAAATTGCGCGTCCTGTTTCGGGGCTATAGCTCAGCTGGGAGAGCGCTTGCATGGCATGCAAGAGGTCGGCGGTTCGATCCCGCCTAGCTCCACCAAAACTCCCGGGAGTGGCAGGTATGCCGACCCGGGTAAAGGAAGGAAGGCTAGATGTATCAGGTTGGCCGCATTGCGGTGTATCTTGGAATACTCCTGATTACAGCTGGCATTCTGGTTGGATTTGGCGCCATGTGGCTGGACGCCGACGGACAAGCCATCAACTGGCTTGGCATTATCCCGATAGGATTTATTGTCCTGTTAACGGGAACCGTCTTAACCCAGTTATCGACGCCAGACAAGGACAAGCACCGACCAGACATGGATTGATTGAAAAGGAAAAAGCACTTCACGTCCCGTTCATCTAGAGGCCTAGGATATCGCCCTTTCACGGCGAGTACAGGGGTTCGACTCCCCTACGGGACGCCAAATAAACAAAAAAGGCGGGTTACGTTTTTCGTAACCCGCCTTTTTTGTTTATTATGCTTTCTTATGAGGTGTCGAACATGGGAGAGTGGGGTTCGACAAATTTGTATGGAACAAATTTGAACGTCGGAGTGAAGCGACGACGGCCCGAAGGGTGAGGTGCAGGGATAGCACCGAATACTCCCCTACGGGACGCCATATTAACCCCAGCTATCTGCTGATAGCTGGGGATTATTTCTAAAGATTCCCCATCGAATACACCCTGCTCAATAATAGAACGTAACACCGCTTTTCTCTTTTCTGTTGAACCGGTTTCCAGATCATTCCGATAGCCAATGCAGCATGAGACTCTTTTCTTAGGGTCCTGGTCGAAATAAAGTTGTCAACACCGAGGGTGCGCCTGGGCCATCAATGCAAGACGCGTTTCGCAGCTAATGGCCAGGTCCTTAGCAAGAAACGCAACACAGCAGTGATGGCCCAGGTGCGGCCGAATGTAAACATTATTTCGACCAGGACCCTTAGTGTCTATGAAAACGGGGGAAGATCAAAGTTACGCTATTGTAGAATCGGGCCCATCCCTTCTCCCCAAGGGCTGTCTCTTATACACAAATCTCAACTGTAGGCAAAATCTCGAATCTGTAGCACAACTCACACATGCAGCCGGTGTAAACATTCCCCCTCCTTGCAGGAGGGGGCCAGGGGGTGGTGATAAATCATAGTAAATCAGCTCAAATTAGATCCCCCCACCCCACGCATTCCCCCAGAGGAGGAGGGAAATCTCCATTTAACGGCCTGCTGAATTATTCAGGTCAACTTGTGTATAAGAGACAGCCCCAAGGGAGAAGGTTCGGGATGAGGGGATAAATAAAAAAATGGGTTAGCTATTTTGATCCCCTCACCCCAACCCTTTTATGCCCTTCGGGTGCTCCCGGTAGGGAGAGGGCGTTAACGGGACAGTAGTGACATCTACTTTATAACTTCCGTTTTGAGTAAAATATAAACAGATTTCGTTTAAAAAAGATTTCCAGAACTCTGCTGTAACTATTTGATTTTATTGATCTCAAAAGTCATTTTTTTACCCCAAAAATCACCCCAAATACTATGCTAACCTCATAAAAAATAAAGCAAAAGTAAACGTCCTTTTTATTTGCATGGGCAATATTTATTCTGGAAATGTTCAATAACACTACATACAACTAACCCGCTCAAGACTCATCTCAGCCCCATATCAGTCTGAACACAGTAAAAAAGCCCGTTAAAAGCCTTGATACAGGCCCTTATATTCCCTTACGGGAAAAACTCTGTTGATTTTCACCTTGGATAGATTATTATTCCTGTACGGGAATATTTAGTTTTGAATAGAAAATATGAATAATTCGTTACCGAACGGGAATACTCAGACAGCCGAGGACTTGGGCAATCAGGTTCGTGCTCAACGCAAACAGATGGGTATGACCCAGGCCGATGCGGCAGCCTTGTGTGGTGTCGGGACACGCTTTTTATCAGACTTGGAAAATGGCAAGCCGACTGTGGAGATAGGAAAGACACTGAAGGTTTTGCATTGCCTGGGTCTGGAGGTCTCCGTGCAATCACGACATTGGCCAAAGGTGTAACGCATGGCAATCAGCCTGAATGTCTATCTTTATGAAACGCTGGTGGGGCAGTTAACACTAGATCAACGCCGTCGTTTTGTCTTTGCTTATCATCCGGATTGGTTGTCTCAACCGACAGCCGTGCCTTTGTCACTCTCGTTGCCTCTACAGGAAGCAACCTATGACGATGATGATGCACGACCTTTTTTCGCTAACCTATTGCCTGAGTCACAGGTGAGGGATGCCCTTGCCCGCCAACTGGGTATTTCAGCGCAGAATGATTTTGCGATGCTTGAGGCTATTGGTGGTGAGTGCGCGGGTGCTGTGTCTTTGCTGCCGACTGAGGGGACACTAAGCCAGCAGGGAGAGTATCGGCAACTTACTGATGATGAATTGCATCAATGGATTTCCCATTTACCACAACAGCCTTTGTTGATGGGTGAAGGGATTCGACTATCCTTGGCTGGCGCACAAAACAAGTTGCCAGTTTTTATTGAGAATGATCACGTTTATTTACCACTGGGAGCTAACCCAAGCTCTCATATTCTAAAACCCGCCATCCCAGGACTGGAAGGGACAGTCGACAATGAAGCCTTTTGTATGCAATTAGCATCCCGTGTCGGCCTGGTGGTCCCAGAAGCAAGCCTTAGAATTGGGCAGGACAGACTATACCAGGTAAGCCGTTATGACCGAATAATAGGGTCGGATGGACGAATCCATCGCATACATCAGGAAGATTTTTGCCAGGCCTTAAGTGTGCCACCTGATCAAAAATATGAAAAAGAAGGCGGACCATCTTTAGCCCAGTGTTTTTCCCTCATACGCCAATACAGCATGCAGCCCTTGCCTGATATCAAGGCATTACTGGAATGGGTGATGTTTAATTATCTTATTGGCAATGCAGATGCGCATGCCAAGAACTTATCTTTGCTGATCCCAAAAGAGGGGCCCCGTCTTGCACCATTTTATGATTTGCTATGTACCGCAGTTTATCCGAGTTTAAACGAACGTTTAGCAATGCGAATAGGCGGGGAAGATCGTCCGGACTGGGTAATCTCCAGGAAGTGGTTGGTGTTTGCCGAAGAGGTGGATGTCAAGCCAAAACTGATTTTTAAGATACTCCGTGAGATGAGTCAAGCAGTATTGAAGCAGTCTTATATGTTACATAAAGATTGTATAAACCAGGATGCCGAGAGTAAAATTATAAGCAAGATAATAACCATCATTGAGAAAAGATGTAGAAAGGTGCAGTCAATAATTGACATGGATTTACCAACTCTACAGTAGATATATCTTATAAACAGGGAGGTCAGCTATGTTTGAATTTATCCGCTTTGTCATTCGTAATCCGGCGTATGTAACTAAAAATGCTCGTGGTGCCTGGGCGACACGTAAATCGATGAATGCCTTTCGTGCGTTGCCTGAAAATCAGGAATGTGCATGGTGTGGCCGAAACAAGAAACTCGAGGTTCATCATATTCAGCCAGTCAGTGTTGCACCTCAAAAAATTGAAGACCATGACAATATGCTAATGCTATGTCGCAAACCAGCCGATCATCGAATTGTTGGGCATGATGGCGATTTTGGTGGACGTTACGTGGAAAATGTAAAAGCAATATGTGACGACAGATCACAACGTGTAGTCAAGATCATAAGTGAATAATGAGTCTGCTGTGCCGGTTATTCGGGGACAAACCAAATGGGGTAGTTATGAAATTAATTCAAAAGTATGCGTCAGTCCGGAATTAGGGTTAACCAAAATTTACGATGGTTTTAAAAATGCAAACGTGGATTTCCTTCGGGTGCTATGTAAGCTTAAAAATTGATGTTTCTTTATGCGACACATCCTGTCGCACACCTCATCTATACTTATTCCATAAGCAGAGGAGAATAAGTAATTTCAGATCACTGCTGTCCCGTTAACCCCTCTCCCTACCGGGCTGTCTCTTATACACAAATCTCAACTGTAGGCAAAATCTCGAATCTGTAGCACAACTCACACATGCAGCCGGTGTAAACATTCCCCCTCCTTGCAGGAGGGGGCCAGGGGGTGGTGATAAATCATAGTAAATCAGCTCAAATTTATTTATCCCCTCATCCTAACCTTCTCCCTTGGGGAGAAGGGATGGGCCCGATTCTGCAATAGCGTGACTTCATGTCTTCTACGCCTTCATTCTGACTAAGTATTCACTTAATCAGGGTAAGTGTCATCGGAGAATTAGGGTATTTTGGTAAATTCTCATGGAATCCAATCAACTTTTCAGACTCCATAAGCTACATAAGTTTCGAAGTAAAAATTATGTTTTTATATTATGTGATTATGCTGACCATGTTACCTACAAAACATTGGATGAAGTTTTCCATGGTATTTGTTGGGATGTTGGGTGTGGCTGCAACTGGCGTATCAGCAATTCCTTTCGTCGGTGACTTCTTAAGTTCGCTCATTGATATGTTTGCAAAGTTCTGTTTATTTGTTTTCTTCATTTTAAATGCTGCTGCAATGTTGCTTGTATGCATAGAGAAACGTATCTACGCACTTTTAAAACGAGATGTATCTGATATATCAGAATTGAATTTATCCGTGTGAAGCAACAAAAAGCCATAAAACCAAATAAACCTGACTAATCTCAATAGTGAACTGGATGAAATATCCGTATTTGTTTGTTTTCTATTTTGAGTGATTTAGGGGCTGACTCAAATTACGTAGTAACTCAGGGCATATTATGCGACATATATTGTCGCAAGCATCATTCATACTTATTCCATTAGCAGAGGAGAATAAGTATGCAGCGTGATTATGATACTTACAAATTAGCAAAGTATGTGCTGGCGTTAGCCAGATCATTCAATCCGTCCTCATATCCGGCGTGCGTGTTAATGGAATGGCTGGAAAGTGAGGGATGGCGTCTTGATCTCTATCCTGATGATTATTATAGAGATAGCGATCAATCCTTCAGTAATTCTAATACCAGGCACAGATTAAGACAGAAACCCCGTGGTGTGAAACGTGATGCCTGGCAGCAGGTGCTCACAATTTTATCAGAACGGGTAGAAAGCCTGTCTGGCAG
Source organism: Chromatiales bacterium (assembly GCA_024641465.1). Taxonomy (GTDB): domain Bacteria; phylum Pseudomonadota; class Gammaproteobacteria; order UBA6429; family Thiohalophilaceae; genus JAHEDB01. The sequence goes on from JAHEDB010000021.1 coordinate 9,864, forward strand.
TAAGAAGCATGAATTTGACAGAAATTTGGATATCCTTGCCAGCTATTTAGAGCTTGATGACAACGAAAAAGACATTATTGATATTCTATCCAGATATAAGAAAAATCGTTATTTTGAAGATTTTTCTGATCAGATCATTGATGCTGGGGTGAAAGGGGATGATTTTTTAAGCCGGATAACAGGTGTCCCACTTGCATCAATTCAAAAAATATATTCTGCCAACAGTCGATTATGTTCAATTGGTCTAATGAGTGGTAATGACAGCAATGGCTATCGGTTTGAATATATGCTAAGTGAAGAAGTACTGGGCGCTCTACTTTTTTCCAAAGCCAACCTATCAACAATTAAGTCAAAAATTATTGGCAGGCCCTGCCGGGCATCACTACAGTGGAATGATTTTCAGCATATTGGACAAGAGGCGAGTTTAATTAAACGAATATTGGAAGGTGCCTTAAATTGCCATCAAAACGGTATCAACATACTTTTGTATGGGCCGCCAGGCACAGGAAAGACAGAGTTTTGTAAAACATTGGCAAAATCTATTGGCGTGGATTTGTACAGTATTGGCGAAAAAACGGCTGATGATGAATATGCAAGAACAGGTGACAGGCTCAATGCTTTGAGAAGGTCTCAAGCGATACTGTCTATGAGTAAACCATCGTTGCTCTTGTTTGATGAGATGGAAGATTTAATCTCACAGCATTCGATACTACCACACGCTTTGTTGTTTGGTACTAATCGAGGGCATGTATCAAGCAAAGTCTATGTCAACCGTCTGCTTGAGGAGAATACTGTTCCTGTTCTATGGACAACAAATTCACTGGAAGAATTCGATAAGGCAATATTGCGCCGAATGACATTTGCGTTAGAGATTCGCCAACCACCACAACGTATACGTGAGAAAGTCTGGCGTAGAACGCTGGCAAAGGAAAAGGTCAGTTTGCCTGAAAGAACCATCATTGCACTGAGTCAAGACAAAACGATTATGCCATCGCTGGCATCAAATACAGCAATGTGTATGCGGTTATCCAATGGAAATGAAGAGGATGCTGAGTCTGTTATTAATGGGTTATGTAAGGCAATGCGATATGGTGAGGGGATACCAGAGGCTGTTAGACAAACTGAATCGATCAAGCTTGATTTTCTACAAACCGATCTATCAACCACCAATCTGACAAGTCAATTAACCGAAAGTAAATCGAAACAATTTTCACTTTGCCTTTATGGGCCGCCAGGAACCGGTAAAAGTGCTTACATCCGGTATTTGGCAAACCAGATGGGTATGGAGTTGATTCACAAAAGGGCATCAGATCTCCTGTCCCCCTATGTAGGCATGGCGGAAAAGAACATCGCAGCCGCTTTTCAGGAGGCTATAGACAATGAAGCGTTTCTGATCATTGATGAAGCGGATTCCCTGTTACAAAACAGAAGTAATGCCCGCAACAGTTGGGAAGTGACTCAAGTCAATGAAATGCTAACCTGGATGGAAGCCCACCCTCTACCGTTTGCCTGTACGACAAACCTGATGGATGCACTTGATCCTGCCAGTCTTCGGCGGTTTACTTTCAAGATTGAATTCGACTATCTCACTCATGTGCAGGCAAAACAGGCCTTTCAGCATTTTTTCCAGCAGACATGGCCAGACAAACTGGTACTCCCAGACACCCTGACGCCGGGTGATTTTGTAGTGGTTAAGCGCAAGGCCGATACCCTTGTAGAAAAATCACCATATAAGCTCGCTAACTGGTTGATCGAGGAATGTAGGCACAAGCCAGGTTACCGGCAGGCAATTGGGTTTCATGCCGGTTAGAGAAAAAGTGAGAAATGTTATTTGTGTGACTGTCAAACGCTATACTGAATGTAAATATTAGTATTTTAATTCCAGATTTAAATGACTGTTATTAAGATGCGAAATAATTAAGGAGTGAGTATGAATATCCGGGAACTAGCTGGCTTCACAAAACCGTATTCTCAAATTAATAGAGAAGAAAGGAATTATGCAGCCATATTCTATGCAACTCTTTTGCATGGTTCAAACTTGGAGAAATTTATTGATGTGTCAGGCTCTCCCTATAAAAATATTGATGAAGATTTTGGCGTGTATTTTGAGTATTCATTCCTGCGCGATATATGGGCGAATATACAAGGTGAGCGTGCCAATGAAATAAAAAAATTGATAATTAAAGAAAATCTTAAAATTAAAGATATAGATCATCTGTTAAATAAAAATGTCGAGGAGTTTAATAAATATTTTGGTGTGGCAGGTGAACCGTCAAAAGATTACATACAGTCGCCAGGAAGGTGGTCGCTCAGTAAGTTTAATCAAAATATAAAGAGTGATGATGATTTTGTTAAAGTTTGTCGTTTTAAATGGGCGTTTAATATTAAGCCCGATCTGGTTATTCACTTAAATAGTGAGGAGGCAATTTGTATTGAGGTTAAACATTCGTCAGGAGTAGGGTGTTATCCATCAAAATCTGAAGAAAAGGAAATATTTACAAAAAGACACGAAGGAAATCTTGTCAAGCAAACAGAGCTACAAACGTACATGATGAAAGAGTTGCTTGGCATAAAGACGCATTTTGTCATAATTGCCACCAAGCAAACCAAGTCGGACACACATGATACATTTTCTTGGGAAAGTATTTTTAAAGTGTTAGATGTTTCATTCCTACCCAAGTACGCTACCGATATGCTGGCTGTAATTGGAGCAATTCAGTAAGTCTTCTTCGGTTGTCTGTACACATAATCAAAATATCCATTGCGACATAATTTGTCGCTATTCACCGCTATACTCAAAGGAACTATAAACCACAAATACCCTTATTCAAATGTCAGAAACATACTCAAGACACTGGAAGCTATTGCAGCTTATACCCCGTTCCCCGCTGAAAATTGACGCACGTAGTCTGCATGAAAAACTCACTGAAGCAGGTTATGAGACAACTAAACGCTCGATAGAACGGGATTTGAATATGTTGTCTGGGGTCTTCCCCATTAAATGTGACGATCGCTCAAAGCCCTATGGCTGGTCATGGATGAGAGACAGCCATGTCGATATCCCGGGGATGGATCTGCAAATGGCGCTTACGTTTGGCATGGTCAAGCACTTCATGCTACCTTTACTGCCCGCATCATCATTAAATTATCTAAGCCCTTATTTCAAACAGGCTGAAAAGACCCTTAGCAGCACGACCCGCTCAAATATGGGCAGCTGGATCGATAAAGTCAGAGTGCT
>JAHEDB010000346.1 GCA_024641465.1 Chromatiales bacterium
CGTCACCCTGCCCGGTCGCGGCATGACCATGGAGCAGGTAGAAGCGCGGTTCGGTGCCGCCAAACAGAAAAATGGCCCGGTCGGCACCCCACCCATCACCACCTGGGTATATGACAAATTCACGGTGTACTTCGAAGGCCACTATGTGATCCACGCGGTTTTTGATAAGCCCAACTAACCCGCTGTCATTCACACCTTTTTCTTTACTGCCCGAGCAAATTTCCGATGATGTCAAAGCGACTCTTACCCGCTGAATGGTATCCCCAGGACGGTGTGATGCTGACCTGGCCTCACCCCCACGGCGACTGGACCCCCTGGCTATCACAGGTTGATCAGGTCTATAGCCAGATCGCCAGCACCGTGACGAGCTGCGAATCTCTGTTGATCGTCTGTTATGACAACAAACATCAAACCCATATCGAGCGCCTGCTACAAAAACTAGGGATCGACTCAAAGCGGCTGCATTTTTATATCGTCCCCTCCAATGACAGCTGGGCTCGGGACCACGGTCCGATCACCACGTTGCAAAACGGTATGCCCAAATTGCTGGATTTTGGTTTTAACGGCTGGGGCGGCAAATTCGAGGCGACGCTGGATGATCGTATCAACCAGTCGCTCTACAGCCAAAAGGCCTTTGCCGACATCGACATGGAGGCCTGGCCCCTGATCCTGGAAGGCGGCAGCATCGATAGTGACGGCCAGGGCACCATGCTCACCACCGAACACTGCCTGTTGACCCCGACCCGTAATCCACAATTTGGAAAATCAGAAGTCGAAGGTCTACTCAAGACCGGCCTGGGGGTGGAGCGCATCCTCTGGTTGAGCAAGGGTGAATTACAGGGCGATGATACTGACAGCCATATCGACATGCTGGCGCGCTTTTGTGATGCCAAGACCATCGCCTACACCAGTTGCGATGACCGGGCCGATGACCATTACCTGTCGCTACAGGAAATGGAGCAGCAACTGCTGGAATTTAAAACCGCTGCCGGTCAGCCCTATAAGCTTATCGCCCTGCCCATCCCCAAACCGATCTACAGCGAGGATGGCCAGCGCCTGCCGGCCAGTTACGCCAATTTCCTGATCATCAATCAGGCGGTACTGGTGCCGATTTACGGTGATGACAACGATGCCCTTGCCCTGCAACGTCTCACACCATGCTTCCCCGGCCGTAAGGTAATCGGTATCCATTGTCGTGCATTGATCGAACAGTATGGCAGCCTGCATTGCATCACCATGCAGTTACCTAAAGGGACATTACGGGGTTAAATGATTATTTAAAGGCCGGGAAAGGCGTCAACAGCACCCAGGCCTTTCGATCTACTTCGTAGACCCATTCCTGATCGATACGCAGCTCTCGTACCACGCCATAAGACTTGTTGTAATATTTCACATCCACCAGTTGCACGAATTTCTTTCCCCCGGGCAATAACTTGCTGCGCAGCACGTCGTAGCTGGTGACCTTGATGGACTTGAGTTGTTCATGTTGCTGTGGCGACAAATTTTCATTGACGTGCGAGGTGAGAATATAATCATACTCACTCCACAACATCGATTTTTCATAATTCTTCAGGGTAGTGTCCAATGCCTCCAGTTCTTCGGGGACCGAGGCACACCCCGCCAGCGACAGCATCACCATCAGCCCCAGACTGAACACGGTGTGTTTTAAACTCTGCATGATCAACGCCTCTCCTTTTTTAAATCGCCGTGGGGCGATTATGCGGATATAATTACACAAGACTCTGTTAAAAATAAACCGGATTCGTATGCACCCAGCACCCGCCACCATCCATATTGCCCTTATCCAACATACTTGCAGCGCAGACCGGCAGGGCAATCTGCAAAAAATCACTGCGAATATCGAGGCCGCCGCCAAACAGGGCGCTCAATTAATCTTGCTGCAGGAGTTGCATAACGGCCTGTATTTTTGTCAAACAGAAGACACCCGACAGTTTGATCTGGCCGAAACCATCCCCGGCCCAAGCACCGAGCTGCTGGGCAAGCTTGCCAAACAGCACGGCCTGGTGATTGTGGCCTCGCTGTTTGAAAAACGCGCCGCCGGTCTGTATCACAATACCGCTGTGGTGATGGACAGTGATGGCAGGCTGGCCGGTTGCTATCGCAAGATGCACATTCCGGATGACCCCGGCTTTTACGAAAAATTTTATTTCACCCCGGGCGATCTCGGTTTCAACCCGATCCAGACATCGCTCGGCAAGCTCGGCGTGCTGGTCTGTTGGGATCAATGGTTTCCTGAGGCGGCGCGTCTGATGGCCCTGGCCGGGGCCGAACTGCTGTTATATCCGACGGCCATCGGTTGGGACCCCACCGATGACCCCGCGGAACAACAACGGCAGCGGGACGCCTGGATCACCATCCAGCGCGCCCACGCCGTGGCCAATGGTATTCCGGTGGCGGTGTGTAATCGAACCGGTTTTGAGGCCTCGCCGGACAACAACGGCAGCGGCATCCAGTTCTGGGGCAACAGCTTTGTCGCCGGTCCCCAGGGAGAAATGCTGGCCCAGACCAGTACCGACCAGGCGGAAATTCTGTACGCCAAACTCGATATGCAACGCAGTGAATCCGTGCGGCGAATCTGGCCGTATTTGCGCGATCGACGCATCGATGCCTATGATGAGTTGATGCTGCGCTACCGTGACAACAAAAAATAAGGCCATCACATGATTGTTATACTGCAACCCGATATCAGCAAAGACTCGGCGGAATACCGCTCGCTACATGAACACCTGACACATCTGCCCAACATCAAGCTACGGGTGCACGAAGAGCACGGCACGCAACAGATCCTCACTGAGTTTTATCTGGTCGGAGATACCGCAGCCCTGTCTCAGGATGAGATTGAGGCCTTGCCCGGTGTCGAGCGGGTGGTAAGAGTCTCGCAGGAGTACCGTATTCTGGGTCGACATAAAGAGGACAACCGCCCGACCTCCTTCGAATATAACGGCATCCACTTCGGCCAGGACAATCTCAACATCTTTGCCGGACTGTGTGCGGTGGATAAGCCCAAACACGTCGAAATGATGATGCAGGCCCTCAAGGACAATGGCCAGCCATGCACCCGCATGGGGGCCTATAAACCCCGCACCAATCCCTATTCCTTCCAGGGCCACGGCAAAGACTGCCTGCCCTATGTGTTCGAACTGGCGGGTAAGTACGACATCAAGGTCATCGCCATGGAGATCACCCACGAGAACCACATCGAGGAGATCAAGCAGGCCCTCGAAAGCACCGGCAACCCGACCGGCATCATGCTGCAAATCGGCACCCGCAATACCCAGAACTTCGAACTGCTCAAGGCCGTCGGCCGACAGCGGCAATTCCCGGTGCTCATCAAGCGCGGCTTTGGCATCACCCTGGAAGAATCCCTTAACGCGGCGGAGTATCTGGCCAGCGAGGGCAATACCAAGATCATGTTTGGCCTGCGCGGCATGAAGACCAATATGGGCGACCCACACCGCAACTT
>JAHEDB010000347.1 GCA_024641465.1 Chromatiales bacterium
CACACGGGTTGCGGCTGAGGCCACGAAAAAGGCCACCGGCCCACTGGTATCCGAACCGGTCGGCGCCGGGGATTTTATCCAAATGTTTCTCGGCCTGTTTTTCGTGCTGGGGATCATCTTTGGCATGGCGTGGTTTATCCGCCGTATGGGGAGTTTTCAACAGGCATCGCACGGCGCCTTGCGTGTCCTGGGCGGCCTGTCGCTCGGGCAGCGTGAACGCATTGTCCTGGTGCAGGTAGGTGAACAACAGTTATTGATAGGTCTGGCACCGGGCCAGATTCGCACCCTGCATGTACTCGACGCTAAATTACCGATCAAGGCCGGCAGGCCGGAGGCCGCCGGTGGGTTTGCCGAGCGCCTGCAATCTGCGTTACAGGGCAAGCTAAAACCATGAAGCTCACCCTGCTGCGCACGTTTGTTCTGTTAATGCTTGCGATGTTGCCATTAGATTCGAGCTGGGCGCAGGCCGGTCTACCCGCCATCTCGATCGCCAAGGGACCGGGTGGCAGCGAGACCTATACCCTGAGTATCCAGGTGCTGGCGCTGATGACGGCGCTGACCTTTATTCCGGCGGCGTTGATGATGATGACCTCGTTCACGCGCATCATCATCGTCCTGTCCATTCTCAGACAGGCGCTGGGCCTGATGCAGGCGCCTTCCTCGCAGACCCTGATCGGGCTGTCGCTGTTTTTGACCTTCTTTATTATGGCGCCGGTGTTTGATCGTATTTATCAGGATGCGGTAGTGCCGTACATGAATGAAAAACTCAATTTTGAATCGGCCCTGGAGAAGGCCAGCGAACCCCTCAAGACCTTCATGCTGGGTCAGACAAGGGAGAACGATATTTCGATGTTTGCGCGCATCTCGGGTAAAAAGGATATTGAATCACCGCAACAGGTGCCGTTTACCGTGTTGCTGCCGGCCTTTGTCACCAGTGAACTGAAGACCGCCTTTCAGATCGGCTTCCTGTTGTTTATTCCGTTTCTGATTATCGACCTGGTGGTTTCGAGTGTGTTGATGTCGATGGGGATGATGATGTTGTCGCCGATGATCATCTCGCTGCCATTCAAGATCATGCTGTTCGTGCTGGTGGACGGCTGGAATATTGTGATGGGCACCCTGGCATCCAGTTTCTATGTATAGGAAGTGAGCGATGACTCCCGACAGTGTGGTAACGATTTTTCAGAGCGCCATCAAGCTAATCCTGATCCTGACCATGGTCACCCTGATCCCGGCGTTGATGGTCGGGCTGCTGGTCAGCATGTTTCAGGCCGCCACCCAGATCAATGAAATGACCCTGAGTTTTATCCCCAAACTGCTGATTACCCTGCTGACACTGATGTTCGCCGGTCCCTGGATGTTGCGCATGATTCTGGAATACACATCAGGACTCATCCATGACATTCCCTATGTAATAGGCTAAGCAGATGTTGATCACCGGCGCGGAAATAACGGCCTGGGTAGGCTCATATATGTGGCCGATGTTCCGTATTGGTGGCCTGATCATGTCGGCGCCATTATACAGCTCGCGCCCCGTTCCCATACGGGTCCGTCTGATCCTGGTACTGGTGATTACCCTGGTTGTAGCACCGCTGGCCACCACGGCGGTGCCGGCCGTCGATGCACTGAGCCCGTCAGGCGTGCTGATTGTCATGCAACAGATGCTGATCGGGGTGATGATGGGGTTTGCGTTTCAGATGGTGATCAGTGCGGTGATTACCGGCGGGCAGGTGATCTCCCTGCAAATGGGCCTGGGTTTTGCCATTATGGTCGACCCGCAAAACGGTGCGCAGGCGCCGGTACTCAGCCAGTTTTATGTGTTGATGGTGCTGCTGGTCTTTCTCGGCCTGGATGGACACCTGGTGATGATCGAAATCCTCGCCGACAGTTTTCGTTATATGCCGGTCGCCGAAAAGGGCCTGGTGCCTGACAACCTGTGGCAGCTACTGAGTTGGGGCAGCATGATTTTTTCCGGGGCGATCGGCCTGGCCATGCCGGCGATCGCTTCACTGCTCGTCGTCAACATGGCGTTTGGCATCATGACCCGCGCTGCGCCACAGTTGAATATCTTTGCCATCGGTTTTCCGATCACCATGCTGCTGGGGTTTGCCGTGGTGCTGTTGACCCTGCCGAGTGTACCTGACAACGGTATTGCCCTGTTTAATCGAATCTATCACCTGGTGCAGCAACTGCTGGGTATGGGGGTGCCCTGATGGCGGAGCAGAGCGGCCAGGAACGTACCGAAAGCGCAACCCCCCGACGATTACAACAGGCGCGGGACAAAGGGCAGATTGCCAATTCACGGGAATTGAACACCCTGTTCATGCTTATGCTGGCGGGCAGCGCACTGTGGGTTGCCGGACCGTATGCCGCCCATCAAATGGAGCTGATGATCAAGAGCTCCCTGCATCTGACCCGTGAACAGATCTTCGATCCCACGGCCATGCCGGCCTTGTTTAAGGTAGCGATATTAGATGCCCTCGGCGTACTCGCGCCGTTTTTTGTCATTATGATCATTGCCGCTGTCGCCGGACCGATTGCCCTGGGTGGTGGGCTGAATTTCAGCAGCGAGGCCCTGGCCTTCAAGTGGGACAAACTCGATCCGATACAGGGCATGCAAAAGATCTTCGCCTGGCGCGGTGTGGTTGAGCTGTTAAAGGCCCTGTTCAAGTTTCTGATTATCGGCACGATTGCGATTGTGTTTCTATATAACCAGCTAGATTCGTATCTGCACCTCAGCGAAGAACCGGTCAATCAGGGTATCGGCCATACCGCTGAATTGCTGGTGCTGGGTTTTCTGGTGATTGCCTCAGCCATGTTTTTGATCGCCATGATCGATGTGCCGTTCCAGTTATGGGATTATCAACAACAACTCAAAATGACCTACCAGGAAGTCAAGGACGAGAACAAGGATACCGAAGGTAATCCTCAGGTCCGCGGTCGGGTGCGCAAGATGCAGCGCGACATCGCGCAGCGCCGCATGATGGCGGAAGTACCCAAGGCCGATGTGATTGTCACCAACCCGGAACACTATTCGGTCGCGCTCAAATATGATCAAAATGCCATGGCCGCGCCGGTAGTGATCGCCAAGGGCGTGGACCTGATCGCCTTCCAGATCCGAACTATCGCCCGCGAACACAATGTCCCGATCGTCATGGCACCGCCGTTGGCGCGTGCCCTGCACCACACCACCGAGATCAATCAACCGATCCCACACAGCCTGTATCTGGCCGTGGCGCAGGTCCTGGCCTACGTCTTCCAGTTGCGCCGCAAGCGTGGCTGGCAGCAACGCGGTGATCTGAAGATGGGCAAGCTGCCTATACCCGATGATATGCAATTTTAATAACGAGGTTTGTAGTCATGGCTGAACAAGGCGTCCTCTTACAACGCATCAAATTTGTCTCCCGCTCAGGATTAGGTGCGCCGATCCTGATGTTGTTGATGCTGGCCATGATCATCGTGCCGCTGGCGCCGTTTTTT
>JAHEDB010000348.1 GCA_024641465.1 Chromatiales bacterium
TATTTGCTATAGTTAGATCGCCGTAGTTTGGAAGAAGCACCCACCACGTATGGATTTGTCACTTTTTCAACGACTGACCGCCTCCGAGCTGGATCAGTACCTCAGCGAGATCGACCTCGCACTGGAATACCACAATCGCTGGCTGGCGGCAGTCAATCGGGCCCTGGTGTGCCGCGAGACCGATGACATCAAACACTTCAATCAGGACCTGCTGCACCATTGTTACTTTGGCCGCTGGTATGCCAGTGTCGATGAGCCGGACCTGATCCGCGAGCCCGCCTATCAGACTATCGGCGATGTCCACGGCCAACTGCACCAACAGGTTCGTTTGCTTGTCACCAAAGTGGAACAAGGGCAGGCACTGTCGATCGCCGATTATGATCGCTTCACCTCTATCAACAAGGTCTTCCGTCAGGCGGTGGGTGATTTGAAGGGCACCATTAAACATGACCTGAGGTTGATCGCGACCCTGATGGGCAAGATTTTTGAAAATGCCGAGGAAGGGGTCATCATTACGGATAAAACCGCCAGGATCCTCAACGTCAACCCGGCCTTTTGCAAGGTGACCGGCTATACGCGTGCCGAGGTGTTGGGGCAAAATCCGCGCCTGTTGCATTCCGGCAGGCAGGACAAGGCCTTTTATGAAGTGCTGTGGGATGAGCTGCAAGAACGTAATCGCTGGGAAGGTGAGATCTGGAACCGGCGTAAGGACGGCAAGATTTATCCCGAGTGGTTGAGCATATCGGCCGTAATGGATGATGCCGGTGAAGTCACGCATTACGTCGCGATTTTTTCCGATATCACATCACAAAAAGACAGTGAAGAGCGGCTCTATTATCTGGCCCATTACGATAATCTCAGCAAGCTACCCAATCGGCTCGCCTTCCATGATCGCCTGCGTCAGGCCATCTCGCGTGCCAAACGCAATCAAAATCAAGTGGCGGTGATGTTTCTCGACCTGGATGGTTTTAAACAGGTCAATGACACACTTGGCCACAATGCCGGTGATGAGGTGATCCGCGAGGTCGCGCTGCGATTGGGGGCGGCGATGCGCGAGACCGATACCATCGCGCGTTTTGGCGGGGATGAATTTACCATCCTGCTGGCCGAAATCGGCGCCCACGAAGGGGTGGAGATCGCCGCGCAAAAGATCATCGAGGCGGTGGCGGAACCGATTAAGATTGAAAACAGCCAGGCGCGGGTGACCACCAGTATCGGCATTAGCCTGTATCCGCAGGACGGCGAAGATATCGATACCCTGATTCGCCAGGCGGACATGGCCATGTATGCCGCCAAGGAATCGGGTAAGAACAAATTCCTGTTCTACGATAAAAAGAAATCCTGACCGGAAAATCCAACGCCGAGGCACGGAGGACACAGAGGAAAAGATAATTGATCAGAAAGATAGTCTCTGTGTCCTCTGTGTCTCTGCGTTGATCATTTAAAAATCTTTATGGCTAATCACCGTTTGGATGGGCGCAAATTAGCCTGCCAGAAAACGTCCGCCACTGGCGATCAGGATAACGATCAGGCCCAGTGTCATATTGATTCCAACCAGAATTCTTATTTGCGCCAGACTCTTGCCACCGGCCGGCCAGTTTTGATCGGCGACGGCCTTTTGCAGGCGCCGGTAGGGTGCAAAATAAACATGCAGATAGATCAGGATCATCAGCGTGCCGATGCCATTCATGGCGTGGACATAGAGCGGGCTGTTGGCCATGCCGCCAAACAGGTGGAACATCATCCAGTAACCGGTCACAGGCAGGGCAATGACGGACATCCACACGAAGGGAAAGAATTTGCCGAACACATGCACCCATAATGGCAGGCGCAAGGGCGGGTCGAGCAGTTTGGCCGCGACCGGGCGCAGGCAGACATAGGCGAAGAACATTCCACCGACCCACAGGGCAGCGGCGAGGACGTGTAGTGCAATTGCGAGCGTCATTTTTTTTCCTTGGTGGTTTCTGTTTGTTGTGTTTCGATTTCCGTGCCGGCGGCATTCTTTGCCAGCCAGCCGCGCACCCGTTTGACCAGGGTGGCGTCCATATTATTAAAGAAGTGATCGGCCCCTTCAATCTTCAATTGGATATAGTGTTTGTTGGCGGCCTTGTTGGCGGCGGTCTGCCGTGCCTTGGCCGAGCCCGTGACGCCAGGCAGGTCGCGGCTGCCATAGATATCCAGCACCGGCAGGGTGATCTTGCGCAGCGACAGCGTATTGTCCATTTTGGGGTCTGCTTTGAGTTGGCTCATGCCGATCCCGACAAAGGCGGTGACGGAGGCGTCTGGTTTGTCGGATAAATAATAGGCGGCCATGGCCGACCCCATGCTATGGGCGACGATAACGATATTCCGGATGCCCTTTTGCTTTAGATAATCGATACCGGCCTGGATGCGCGGGGTGACCTCGGCAAACAGCGGGACATAATCTTCAGCCTTGGCATCATTTGCCAGGATAGGCATTTGCAGGGAGAGGGTTGCCCAGCCGTAGTCGGGGAGTTGCGTGCGCAGCGGCTGGATGACCTCGGGCCAGGCCGGATGGGCGCCGATGCCGTGCAGGATAATCGCCCCGCCGGTGGCCTTCTCGGTGGTATTTTCGGCGAAAATGCCCAGAAATTCCGTTGCACCGGCCTTTAGCTTGACCGCCTCGCCGACCATCAGGGATTCGACAATCTGTGCCTCCCAGCGTTTTTCCTTGTCCATATCCGAGGCCTGCGCAGGGGCGATGCACAGCAGGGTTAAACCGAATAACAGGGCGGGACGGCAGAGCATGGTAGTAACCTCCGGATTTCAGGGTTTCGGGCGCCTCTAAAAACTCACTGAAGCCGTGCTGGCTGCGTTGAAAACAAGCTCAAAATGCTCATTTACTCCGTGTAAATTGCGCTTTTTCGCTTGTTTTCGCCTTGCCATCATCTGCTTGATTGAATTTTTAGAGGCACCCTATTACGTGTTTTTACAGGCTGTTAAAGCGTAGCTGAATAAATTCCGGTATACAAAAGGCTGGAAATTTCCGGCCGATCGGGTAGAGTGGGCGCTTCAAAATTTTGGGGTACCCGGGTAGTCTTACCACGCGGTACGGATAAATAATTAACCAGAGGAAACTGTCATGGCAGATAACCTGATTGCCCCTTCCATCCTGTCCGCCGATTTTGCGCGCCTGGGTGCGGAAGTTGATAACGTATTGAAGTCCGGTGCCGATATCGTGCACTTTGACGTGATGGACAATCATTACGTCCCCAACCTGACTATCGGCCCGCTGGTCTGCGAGGCCCTGCGTAAGCACGGCGTCACCGCGCCTATCGACGTACACCTGATGGTCAAACCGGTGGATCGCATCATCCCCGATTTCGCCAAGGCCGGCGCCACCTATATCACCTTCCACCCCGAGGCCAGCGAGCATATCGATCGCACCCTGCAACTGATCAAGGGCGAAGGCTGCAAGGCCGGTCTGGTATTCAATCCGGCCACCTCGCTG
>JAHEDB010000349.1 GCA_024641465.1 Chromatiales bacterium
TATCCTGGTATATGTCGACGCGGAAAGCGGCCAACGCATCACCCTGCCCAGCGGTGAACGCATCACCGAAATGGAACTGGGCGCAAGACTGAATATCTATGGCACGCCGGTTTTCTTATATATGGAGCCCAACGGCGATCCGATCCTGCGGGCGCCGGGTTATAAAACCGTTGCCGACTTTCTGAATATGGATCGTTATGTACAGGGAGACTTCTATCATAAGCAGTCGATTAATGAATTTCTGCAAGGGTCAAAACCTGCGCCATGAAATACCTGCTCAGTATAGCTCTGTTATGGACGATGACCGCCACCATCGGTGTCGAAGCGGCCGAACAGGCCATCACGGTCATTGCCGGCAAGCCGGGCGTGTTCCATCACTTCGAGTCCAGTGGCCACACCTCGATGGCCATCGCCAACGGTATAGTTGGCATTGTCTGGGAAGACAACAGCAATGGCACACCCCAGGTCTATGTCGCATTTAAAGATAAACAGGCAACAACGTTTAGTGCCCCGCGACAGGTTAGCGTACAAGGTCCGGCCTACGAACCGGCCATCACCGCCAGCGGTGAGAGTTTTATTGTTGGTTGGGAAAGCAATGACCGGCTCTGGCTGCGTCTGGTGAATACACATCAACAGGGCCCCATCGTGTCGATGACCCAGGCCCCGGCCCGACAACTGAGCCTGGTTAGCACGCCACAGCAGCATGCCGTCGCTGTCTGGAGTGAACAAGACAGCAAGAGTTATCACATCCGCAGCGCTGAAATCCATCCCCGGCAAGACACCATAGCCTTACAGAATAACCGCGCAGTGGACACCACAGCGGATCGAAAGGAACAGCTTTATCCAAGCGTTGCGCTAACAGGCCGGGGCATGGTCGTCGCCTGGGAAGATCGACGTCAGGGCGCAACCCGAATCTTTTGCGCCTTCGCCCCAAGTGGCCAACCCTTTGCACACTATCAGTTGCTCAACGATTTTCGTTACTCGCGGATCCGCGAGTTTGGTTCCGGCACCGGTGCAATGCGGGTGGTGCTGAACGGCGATATGCAATCGCGCGTCATGGCCATCTGGCTCGACAAACGTGATTTTGAACAGGGCTATGATGTGTATGCCAGCTTCAGTGAAGATGGTGGCAGGACCTTCGGCAAGAATGAAAAGGTACAGGACCCGTTGGGAGATAATATCCCGCAATGGCACGCCACCCTGGCGATGAGCCGTAGCGGCCGTATCGTCGCCGCCTGGGATGACACCCGCGACGGCACACCCGACATCTGGTTCAGTGAACGCAGGAATAATAAATGGAGCGACGATGACACCTGGCCGCAGACCAGCGGCCCCGGCGCACAGACCCTGCCAACTATATTTTTCGAAGGTGAAGACCTGCATGCCGCCTGGCTGGTGCGAGAGGAAAATATCAGCAGTATCCGCTACCTGAAAAAGTAAATCGCGCCTTGCTATGGTTTTAATACGCCACCAAGATAGGTCTCGACCGAGGCCTTGGGCGTTTTGGCCAGTTTCTGCATCACGCCAAATGGGATGGACCGCGAGCGGAACTGCTTGTTGATTTTCGCCAGCATGGACAACCACAGATTTGCCGTCATTTCCGCATCCGACAGGGCACGGTGAAAATCGCCGTTGACCTCAATACGGTTCAAACGCACCAGGGTTTCCAGTTTATGGTTCGGTGCATCCGGATACAGTCGTCTCGCCACCAGCATGGAACAGGCAAACTCACCGCGATAATCACAGCGAATGCGTTGCAGCTCGGCATCGAGAAAACGCTTATCGAATGACGCGTTGTGCGCCACCAGGTCATAACCGCCGATAAACCCGGCGAAGTCGTGCATCACCTCTTTACAGGACGGCGCCCTGGCCAGCATCTTATTGGTGATACCGGTATAACTTTCGATAAAGCCGCTGATGCGCCGCCCCGGATTCATTAGCGACTGAAACCGCTCCGTGACCCGGCCCTCCTCGATCCTGACCGCACCGATCTCGATGGCCCGATCCCCCTGATCAGGCGACAGGCCGGTTGTTTCAAAATCGAGCACCACAACCGAGGCGGCGTTACGCGTCATAGTAAATTACCATTCATGTCATGCTATCCGGGATAGCGAGGCGATGGATAATAACAATTTGTCGTGACCGGCGAATATATAATTCGGGCATTATCCACCCACATCACTCTTCTCTTCGTCGTCATAGTGAGTCAGCAAGCCCTTGGCCTGGACATAACTCAGGCCCTGGATACCGCCCTTTTGCATCGACACCTTTAATGAATTAGCCAGGGCCGAGGCAAACACCCGTTGATAAAATGGCAGTGCGGCCAGATACACCGGCAACACATCGTCGATCGCCTCGGCCGCATGCAGGGCCTGTTCCAGCTCACAACGCCGATCCTCGATCAGTCGCAGCAAGTCACTATCTCGTGCGGCAGCGGCATCCAGCGTCAGGGTCCAGGTAATGTCCTGTTGCAGGACGCATTCACCGACATAGCGGCCAAAGCTATTACTGCCCCATTCCTGCGGCGAGATCAACGACAAATGAAAGTGCTGTCCACGCTGATATAAGGAATAGGCCTTACCCACCACCGGCTTGAAACTGAACTTGCTGTGCAGGACAAACAACGAGGTGAACAGCTCGGTGGTGATCTGCTCGATCTGTTTGGCCGGCACGGCGACCCTGGCGCGGCTCGCGGCCAGGCTGTCCATCACCGGCACCAGACCCTTGCCCTGCGGATTGGCCTGTTTTGGTTCCATGCCGGTTAAGGCCACACCAGGATCCCGACCCATGCCCCGGTCATCATGGTTGCGAGGGTACCGGCCAGGATCGATTTCAAACCCAGCGCCGCGATCTCGGTGCGCCGCTCCGGCGCCAGGGTCCCCATTCCGCCGAGCATGATGCCGAGGCTGCCAAAGTTGGCGAAACCGCACAGGGCATAGATCATGATCAGTTCACTGCGTGGACTGAGGCTGCCCGGTGGCAGTGCAGTCAGATTCAGATAGGCCAGAAACTCATTGAGGATGGTCTTGGTGCCCATCAGGGAACCGGCACTGATCGCCTCCTGCGCCGGGATCCCCATCAGCCATACCAGCGGTGCAAACAACCAGCCGAGCATGCGTTGCAGGGTCAGGGCCTCGCCATTGATCATCGGTAACATCGCCAGCAACAGATTGACCAGCGCCACCAGCGCGACAAACACGATCAGCATGGCGATGATATTGATCAACAGCTGTACCCCGTCGAGGGTGCCGCGTGTGATTGCATCCATCGCGCCACTGGCCTCACTGTGAAACTCGCCCTCGACCGGGGTGTGGCCGCTCTGCCCCGGCACCAGGATCAGGCTGATCACCAGCGCCGCCGGTACGCTGATCACCGAGGCGGCGAGGATATGGCCAAAGGCATCGGCACGAATACCGCTCAGTACAGCGGCGTATAACACCATCATCGTACCGGCAATGGTC
>JAHEDB010000350.1 GCA_024641465.1 Chromatiales bacterium
CCGTCCTGATGTACACCGATATCGACAAAGGCGCCGAAGTTGGTGACATTGGTGACGGTGCCTTCCAGCAGCATGCCGGGCACCAGGTCTTTCATCTCTTCCACGCCTTCCTTAAAGGTAGCGGTCTTGAATTGCGGTCGCGGGTCGCGGCCCGGTTTTTCCAGTTCCTTGATAATATCGCGCACTGTGAATTCACCAAAGTGTTCATCGGTGAAGTCATTGGCCGACAGTGCCTTGAGGAACTTGCTGTCACCGATCACATCGGTGATCGACTTGCCGCTTTTTTCCAGGATGCGTTCAACAACAGGATAGGCCTCGGGATGGACTGCCGAGGCGTCGAGCGGATTACTGCCGTTGTGGATGCGCAAGAATCCGGCGGCCTGTTCAAAGGCCTTCGGCCCGAGGCGTGGTACATCGAGTAACTGACGGCGGTGGGTGAAGGCGCCGTGTTGTTCGCGATAACTCACCACACTGCCGGCCAGGGTCTCCGACAGACCGGCCACCTTGGCGAGCAGCGGGACCGAGGCGGTGTTGATCTCCACACCGACGGCATTCACGCAGTCCTCGACCACCGCATCGAGTTTGCGCGCCAACTGGTATTGATTGACATCGTGCTGATACTGACCGACGCCGATGGACTTGGGTTCGATCTTGACCAACTCCGCCAACGGGTCCTGCAGGCGGCGCGCAATCGATACTGCGCCGCGCAGGGTCACGTCCAAATCAGGAAATTCCTTCGCGGCAAATTCCGAGGCGGAATAGATCGAGGCCCCGGCCTCACTCACCACCACACTGTGAACCGGGTGATCGGGGTGTTTCTTGATCAAATCCTTGACCAGCTTGTCGGTCTCGCGCGAGGCGGTGCCGTTGCCGATGCTGATCAGTTCCACCTTATGTTTTTGTACCAGTTTGGCGAGGATGGCGATCGAGGCATCCCACTGGTTCTTCGGTGCGTGGGGATAAATCGCGGTGTGTTCAAGCAGCTTGCCGGTGTGATCCAGCACCACGACCTTCACGCCGGTGCGCAGGCCGGGGTCGAGGCCCATGGTGGCGCGGGTCCCGGCGGGGGCGGCCAGCAGCAGGTCGCGCAGGTTTTCGCCAAACACGCGGATCGCCTCTTCGTCGGCACGTTCGCGCAACTGCATGAACAACTCACTCTCGAGTTGCATCGACACCTTGATGCGCCAGGCCCAGCGCGCCCCTTCGAGCAGCCAACTGTCTGCCGCACGGCCCTGCTGCCGCAGATTGAAGTGGCTGGCGACCATGGCATCGCATACACCAAGATCTGTTATAACCGGCAAATCATCCTGCCCTTCGACAAACAACTTGAGACGCAACACACCTTCAGTGCGACCGCGAAACAGCGCCAGGGCGCGATGCGAGGGGACATTCTTGATTGGCTCGGCATAGTCAAAGTAGTCCTTGAACTTGGCACCGGTCTGTTCCTGTCCATCGATCATGGTGGATTTGAGATGGGCGTTTTCCCACACATGGTCGCGCAGACGACCGACCAGATCGGCCTCTTCACTGGCGCGTTCCAGAAAAATATTCCGCGCCCCCTTGAGGACCTTGTCGGCATCGCCGAAGTCGGCTTCCTTATTAATATACTGTTCCGCCACTTGCTGCGGGTCCTGCGTGGAGTCGGCCAACAGGGCATCCAGCAACGGTTCGATCCCCGCCTCGCGGGCGATCTGCGCCGCGGTACGGCGCTTGGGTTTGTAGGGCAGGTACAGATCCTCCAGCCGGGTCTTGGTGTCGGCCTCGAGGATCGCCAGTTTCAGTTCGTCGGTGAGCTTGCCCTGTTCCTCGATCGATTTGAGGATCGCCGTCCGGCGCTGTTCCATCTCACGCAAGTAACCCAGGCGTTCTTCCAGGTTACGCAACTGCGTATCGTCCAGTCCCATGGTCGCCTCTTTACGATAGCGGGAGATAAACGGCACGGTCGAGCCTTCATCAAGCAACTTGACCGCGGCTTCAACCTGATTGAGATTAACGCCAAGTTCTTCGGCAATACGTGTGGATATGTTCATATTTGAATTCATTCACCAGCTTACAAGAGGATTAAAAGATCAGCCGCAAGTCTAACAAAAGACGATCATGAGTTCAGGCAGTAATACAAAGAAATCGGGATTTATTAGGCTTGATTGAAGATAAGGCGCATGGTAAGGGCGTGTGCATAATTTTATATTAGCGTAGCCCGGATGCAGCGAAAGAGAAATCTGGGAATGCTTGTTTTAAGGTCTCTCCCGGATTCCATTGCATTCCATCCGGGCTACATTTGCTGTTGATAAGTCACAGTCTTTGTCAAAAACTTGATTTAACACGTATTCAATAAATGCGGACAATTCGGCTCGATATCGTAGCCTAAATAGTAGTAGCCAGACCAAATCGGCTCCGCAGTTAGGTCGGGTTATTAATAAGCGAATTCCAAGGTCTATCTTCTTGGCACCAACGTTCTAGCAAAGACACCTATTGAAATGGGGCAGCCTTATTCGTATCACGTAAAAATGTGTTGCGTTGAATACTATCTCCCATGGGACTTGCGTCGCCTAATAGTTAAGCCCTATAAATAATAATGAACTTGGGGTTGGTTTAATAACAGCGAGTAAAGTATGTTATTCGTAATGTAATTCATAGCAAAATTGAAATCACACTAAAGATATTAAGCTAGATAGCCGACATTGTTGTGTCTGATTATTATAGAAACCTTCAAATTATTTAAGAATTGGCTGGTTTAGCTGCTTATTTATTTCTGGAACGAGTGTGATGAATGCGGAACTAGAAAAACCGCTGTTGCTGCGCCCCGAAAATGAGGAGGCGTGTATTATGGCAGACAAGGTCTCGCAAATCTATGCCGGGACCAATAATGCCATTATTGCAACAATTATCAATTCGTCCATCCTGGCCAAGATAATGTGGCCGGTTATCGGACACCAAACCCTGTTGATATGGTTAAGCTACGCTTTCGGGATTAGTCTGCTGCGCGGCATTACCGCTTTTCGTTATCAAAAAAAACCACCGTTGCCGGAACATGCCTATCGTTGGATGTGGCTGTATATCCTGGGTAGCTCACTGGCTGCGCTGAGTTGGTCGGCGGCAACGATTTGGCTGTTCCCAGCCGACGATGTTGCACGGCAGGTGTTTCTGGCCTTTGTTATCGGCGGGATGGCCGCCGGTGCGGTAACGAATATGTCACATCTGAAGTTGGCAATATACCCGTATTTGTGTTTTACCTTAACACCGTTGATCGGCAGATTTTTTTATGACCATTCAGAGTTGGGTGGTGATATGGGCATTATGACGTCGTTATACCTGCTGATGTTGCTGTTTGCCGTGCGGCGAGCTCATTCAAATATAGATCAAAATATACAGTTACGCATCGAGGCGGCTGCCCGTGAGAGTGCATTGGCGAAAAGTCAGCAACGTTATAAGACTTTGCTGGAGA
>JAHEDB010000351.1 GCA_024641465.1 Chromatiales bacterium
ACAAACTGACGGCGGTTGGCGTCTTTCGCACCCACCAGGGCCAGGCGATAGGCCTCGCGGGCCAGCGTGATGTTATTCTGCTCAAGCAGGATATCACCGCGCAGTTCTTCGTAGAGTGAAGCAAATGCGCCGTGCGGTTTATCGGTAATAAGCTTGAGGGCGGCGGTATAATCTTTGGCATCGACCAGCAGGCGGGCCAGACGGATACGGGCAATATGCTGCATGCCTTCATCGTCAGCCTTGGCCAGTGCCCAGGTAAGATGGCTGCGCGCCATCGCCGCATCGCCCGTGGCGAGGCTGGCCTTGGCCATGGCCAGGGCACCGAGTACGGCATACGAGGTGCTGCCATAGTTATCCAGCAGGCCCTTGCCCTGTTGAATGACATCGACGTATTGGTGCGCGGCCAGTGCGGAGGCGACCTTGTCATATTGCAGGGAGGCCTGCTCGGCCTGATCACGATTATAGGTAAACCAGTAACGCGCCCCGGCGATACCGGACAGGCCAATGATTACCCCGAGGATGACAGCCAGACCGTTTTCGCGTATCCACTGTTTCAGGTATTCAACTGTTTCTTCTTCCGTTCTCTGAATATCCACTTCGCTTCTCTCTTAAACTGCCGGTTCGGCTTCTGCAATAAGGGCACGCAGTATACTATCTATCCCCTGCTGCGGGACAGCCTGTTGGGGCTGATCCGTACGTAAATCCTTGATACCGATGGTCTGCTGCTGAACCTCTTCCTCGCCCAGGATCAACGCCAGACGGGCGCCGCTCTTGTCCGCCCGCTTCATCTGGCTCTTGAAACTGCCACCCCCACAGTTGACCTGCAGGCGCAGGCCCGGGATACGCTGGCGCAGGCCCTCGGCCAGGGCCAGGCCCTGGCGCTGGGCCGAGTCACCGGCGACCAGCAAATAGGCGTGGGGTAGAACATCGGGGATATCGGTTCGTTCTTCCAGCAAGGCAACAATCCGTTCAATGCCGACCGCAAAACCCGCCGCCGGCGCGGGCTTGCTGCCGAGGTGTTCGATCAGGGCGTCAAACCGACCACCGGCACAGACCGTGCCCTGCGCGCCCAGGTGCTCGGTCACCCACTCAAACACGGTCTTGGAGTAATAATCCAGGCCACGCACCAGGCGGTGATTAACCTGATACGCGATACCGACGCTGTCGAGGTAATCGCACACGCCCTGGAAATGGGCGCGGGATTCCTCGCCCAGAAAATCAAACAGCCTCGGCGCCTGCTCCACCAGGGTCTGCATGGCCGGGTTCTTGGTATCCAGGATACGCAGGGGATTGCTCTGTAGACGACGCCGGCTGTCTTCATCGAGCTGCTCGATGTGTTGTTCCAGATAGGCCACCAGTTGCTGGCGGTGGGCCTGGCGTTCCTCGGCGATCCCCAGACTGTTGATCTCCAGCCTGACCAGCTCACTCAAACCCAGTTCCTTGAGTAAACGGGCCGACAACATGATCAGTTCGGCATCGATATCCGGCCCTTCAAAGCCAAATACCTCCACCCCCAGTTGGTGAAACTGCCGGTAACGGCCCTTCTGCGGGCGCTCGTGGCGAAACATGGGACCGACGTACCACAAACGCTGGGTCTGGTTATGCAACATGCCGTTTTCGATACAGGCCCGCACACAACCGGCCGTGCCCTCGGGTCGCAGGGTCAGGCTGTCGCCGTTGCGATCATCAAAGGTATACATTTCCTTTTCAACGATATCGGTGACTTCACCGATAGAACGTTTGAACAGTTCAGTCTTTTCGACGATGGGCAGGCGGATTTCATTATAACCGTAGGCCTGCATGAGTTGACGAAACACACCCTCGATAAACTGCCAGCGTGGTGTTACTCCCGGCAGAATGTCATTCATACCGCGGATTGCCTGGATTGTATTGGCCAATGTAGTTACCTGAATTAAAGCTGATTATTTGCGAGATTTATTATTTTTCGTACGCGCTTCCATCTTGGTCAGCAGCTCGGCCTCTTTGGAATGCGGAAACTGTTGCTTGAGGCGCAGGGCGTAACTCGCCATCTTGCCGCGATCCCCCCGCCCCTTCTCCAGCAACAGGCCCAGCCACAGACTTTCGGAATTCTGTTTGGATATTTTACTGAAGTCCTGAAAATAACTGTAGGCCGAGATCTGATTGCGTTGATCAAACTTCAGTTGCGCCAGTGACAACAGCGACTTGGCCAGTTGCGGATCCATGCGCAGTGCGCGATCAAAATGTTTCTCCGCCTCGGCCAGATTACCCTTCAGTTTCGCGCACAGGCCGAGGTTCTCATAGACCCGGGCCTTGCCGGAATACAGCGGGTCCTTCAGGACCCGATCGAAATAGCCTTCGGCCTCCTCGTAGCGATTGAGTTCACAGAGGAAGACCCCGTAGTTATTCAATAACTGAGGGTCGTTTTTACTCAGGTCGAGGGCGCGCTGAAAATACTCTTCCGCCTTTTTTGTTTCGCCGAGGCGGCGATACAGCTCACCCATATAGTGATTGGCGTGCAGGTTGTCTTCATCAAACTTGAGGGCCTTGGTCAGCTTGGTCATGGCCAGCTCATAATTGCCCTGATTCATGTAGCCCACGCCCAGTTTGGCATTGGCCTCCGCCGCCTTGGTCAGATCGACATCCGGATTGAGCGATTCGGTGGTACATGCGGGTAATAACACGACAAGGACTAAAACAACCAACAAGGAAACAAAACGCGACATTACAAACTCCCCCCGGCCAGGCTCTGCTTGCGCTGGGTCCGTTTGGTTTTATCCTTGACCTTGCCCGCCAGCTGGCCACAGGCGGCATCGATATCCTCGCCGCGGGTCTTGCGCGTCACAGTGACGATACCGGCCTGCATGATGATATCGCGGAAGCGATCGATGGTCGGCCGGTCCGAGCAGCGGTAATTGCTTTGCGGAAAGGGATTAAACGGGATCAGATTCATCTTGGCGGGTATATCCTTTAACAGTTTGACCAGTTGCCGGGCGTGTTCCGGGCTGTCGTTGATACCGTCCAGCATGACATACTCGAAGGTGATGCGACGACGGCTTTCATCCTTGACGTATTCCCGGCAGGCATCGAGTAATTGCGCGATGGGATACTTGCGATTGAGGGGCACCAGTTGATTGCGCAGTTCATCGTTCGGCGCATGCAACGACACCGCCAGGCTGACATCGCTCACCTGCTTGAGTCGCAGCAGGGCCGGCACCACACCGGCGGTGCTCAGGGTCACGCGCCGTTTCGACAGGCCGTAGGCATTGTCTTCCATCATCAGGTTCATGGCGCGGACCACATTGTCAAAATTGAGCAGCGGTTCGCCCATGCCCATCATCACCACATTGCTGATCTTGCGACCCTCGCGCGGCCGGATCTGCATGGCGTGATTGGCCACCCATAACTGACCGATGATCTCGCCGGTGCTGAGATTACGATTGAAACCCTGCTGGGCGGTGGAACA
>JAHEDB010000352.1 GCA_024641465.1 Chromatiales bacterium
CGACTGCGATCCAGAAACAGTTCCCGATAATCCGCCGCGGCCTCCATGGCCTGGAGTTTGGAACGCATGGAATCCAGTTCCAGCCAGGTTTCGAGTACGGCCTGTTCAACATTGATTTCCGTTGCGCGCAACTGGGCGCGATTACGATACAGACCGGCCTGTGCCCTGGCTACATTCGCATCCGTGGTACCGCCCGTCCACAGAGGGACCTCCAGGGTCACACCGGCACGCCATTTATCACTGGTGCCAAATTCCCGCGAATAGGAATAGGCGCCCGCTTCAGCCTTTAATCTGGGGTTATTTGTTGAACGTGCCCGGCCAACGGATTCTTCCGCGGCGGCAACCTGCAAACGCAAGGCCTGCACCGTGGTATTATTTTCCAGCGCCACCTTCTGGTATTGCTCCACCTCGGCCAGCTTGCGTTTAAGATATTTGAGTTCGGGCATAACCAGGGTGGCAGGCAACTTGCCCGGACGATTTAAAACCTGCGCCAGTTTGGCACGGGTGCGACGCTGTTCACTTTCACTTTGAAAACGCAGGTGACGAACTCGCTGATATTCGACCTCTTTCTCGAGTAAATCCAGGTCAGAGGTCTGGCCGAGTTCACGGCGATCCTTGGTCCGGCTCTTGGCGATATACACTACCGCCATCTCTTCGTTGTAACGATAAAATTGCAGATCGGCCAGTAACACATCGAAGAATGCCTGCATGATGCGCACGCGACGTTGTTTGCGTGCATCGGCATATTGTAGTTGTCGGGCCGACAAAGAGTGGCGGGCGGAATTTTCCGTCGCACTGCTGCGACCGAAGTCATACAAGGTCTTGCTGGCAACCAGGCCCAGCCGGTGGTCTTCATTACCCTGGGCGCTGACCACAGCGGCGGGGTCCACCCATTGCGCACGCGCCTCGATATGGGCATTAAATCCCGTCTGAGATTCGGCCTCGGCAATACCTGCCTCTGCCGCCATCACATCGGCCTGCAACTGTTGCATCGCGGGGGTGAGTTCATCGATCAATGAAAGCGCGTAGTCGAGTGTCAAGGGCTCGGGTAATGCCTCAGCCGATGGCGTCTGTTCTGCCGCATACGACGACAGACTCAACACCGCCATTAACAACATGGCCGCCGGCATTACTTGCGGTCTGGACATATCTGCCAACCTTAGCGTTTTTTGTGCTGGCGTTTGTAACTGGTAAAAGAGGTATCCTTGTAATGGCCGTCGACGACGTATTCACCCATCAGCATAAACTCATCAACCCCTGACGTTTTGCCGGTATGACGATGTATCGGCTTGCCATCCAGGCCGATAAACATGATCACCGGCGTGGCTCTCACCCTGAACTCCTTGAAGGCAAATTCCTTTTGTTTGGTTGGCTTGCCCTGCAGGTTGACCATTTCCACATCTCCCTCGATATCCACCACGAAATTCAGAAAGTGTTTGCGATAATACTCCTGCACCTCGCTCTGATTGAGGACATTCTTTTTCATGTAGTGGCAAAACGGACACTCATCCATTTCAAAAAAAATCAAAATACCCTTTTTACCCTGCTCTTTGGCATGGGCCAGCTCTTCCTTGAAATCGCCCCAGGTTTCATTAAAAAAGAATTTGTACGGATCCTGTGGACCGGCGTTGACCTGGGTCGTCACCATCAGGATTGCTAATAATAGAATTTTCTTCAACATGTTCCCTTACCTTCCGGTCTTGCTCGGTTGCGCCGGCTGTTGTTTAAAATACTCAATACTGTCTTCCAGATCCTTGCGTGTCACGCCACCGGTCTTACTCGCCACCACCTCACCCTTTGGTGAAATCAGAAAGGTCGTCGGCAGGCCATATATCGGTCCAAACGGGCTGCTCGCCGCGGATTTTTGCTTGACGATCGGATAGGAAATAAAGTTTTCCCCGATAAACTGCCGCAGATATTTATCATCCACTTCTTCAAAATCGATCCCCAACACCAGCGCATCCTTTTCCTTGTGCCGGTCATGAAACTCCACCAGCTCCGGGATCTCATCCAGGCAGGGAGGGCACCAGGTTGCCCAGTAATTCACGATCAACCATTTTCCACTGTAATTTTTTACAGTATGGTTTTTTCCTTGAATATCAGTAAGGTTGAATTGAACCGGGTCCGCCTGCACATAAGCACAGTACAGCGAGGCCGCCAGGATGATTATTTTGCTAATTGATTGATACATGATTCTTTAGTACATCTACTGAAATATAAATTCCACTGGTAACCCATAATCCAAGGGTATTTTTCCATCCGGGAGAAATAAGTCCATAATGAATCGTAGCGGGTCAATTTTCAACGAGTTTCAACTGAGCAGTCAATGTCAGGGTCAATTCTGCAATATCCATCGCCGCCGCCTTGGCTGTTAAATCATACCGCCCAGCCCCCAATTCCTGCACCAGCCCTGCATTTGATAATTGTTGCATGATTTTCAGCACACTGCGTTTGCCAAGATATGCCCAGGTCGCAAGCTGCTCCATACTCACCCCCGCCTCCCGATTCATTAAAAAGTGCCCCAATAACTGTCGTGCCGTCACAACGGCTTGATCGGGCTCTTGCTCATAAATGGCCAGACAGCGGGCTGTCTCACCACCTATCAAAACCACCAGCCAGGAGAGATAGATCCACACCAGGGTCAACGGGATGGCCGCCAGAGCACCATATAGCAGGTCATATGTCGGCACCCAGCGCAAATAAAGTGTGAAGCCCCACTTGGCCAGTTCGAACATCAACATGGCCACCAGACCACCCGATAGTGCATATCGCCACTGCACCGTTGTATTTGGTACCCAGCGATACAGGGAGGTAAAGGCGATAAAGGTCACCAGCCAGGGAACACTGGCCAACCAGTTGAAACCGCCAAGTCCCTCGCCCAGGGACGAGGCCGAAACCAGATAGGTCGTAATCGCCAGACTGCTGCCCAACAACAACGGTCCGGACAACACCACAAGCAGGTAAATGGCAAAGCTGAACAGGGTGCGACGTTTGTGATCAACCCGCCAGATACGATTGAGGGTGTCATCCACGGTGTACAACATCATGACAGCCGTCACGATCAAGGCAACAAGACTCAGCACCGGTAAGCTCGTCCCCTTGTTGATGATAGTCTGGATATACTGTTTGACGCCTTCCCCCGCCGCCGGGGTAAATACCTGTAACAATGCCACCTGCAGGGAGTTGACCAGTTCGGGAAATACCGGGAACTCACGCAATATGGCAAAGCCCACCACCAGCAAGGGAATGGTGGCTAACAGGCTGGTGTACGTTAATGATGCGGCAGCCTGTGCGCAATGATCGTAATACAGGCGCTTGCCAATGAAAAATATAAAACCAGTTACTCGTTTAAGTAGCGGGGTAGACTGAATCCTGGTGGACCAAAATGACGCCATTGAATAAACCCTGGTTAAAGCAGCTGTGTAAACCCGACACAA
>JAHEDB010000353.1 GCA_024641465.1 Chromatiales bacterium
CAGACGGGTATTATGAGTTCCAAAGGTTATAACGCAGAATCCATCGAAGTCCTCAAAGGACTGGAGCCGGTCCGCAAACGCCCCGGTATGTACACCCAGACCGAGCGCCCCAATCACCTTGCCCAGGAAGTGATCGATAACAGTGTCGACGAGGCCATCGCCGGCCATGCCACCAAGATCGATGTTGTCCTGTTTAAAGATGGCTCATTACAGGTCGCCGATGATGGTCGTGGTATGCCGGTGGATAAACACCCTGGCGAAAAGGTCTCCGGCGTCGAGGTGATCCTGACTCGCCTGCATGCAGGCGGAAAATTCTCCAACAAGAATTACCAGTTCTCCGGTGGTCTGCACGGTGTGGGTATCTCGGTCGTCAATGCCCTGTCCAAACACCTTGAAGTGTGGATCAAGCGAAATGGCAAGGAATACAACATGGCCTTCGCCGATGGCCAACCGGTTTCAAAACTGGAAGTGGTGGGCGAGGTTGGTAAACGCAACACCGGCACCACGCTGCGCTTCTGGCCGGACAAAAAATATTTTGATTCACCGAAATTTTCCGTTTCGCGACTGAAACATATCCTGCGCGCCAAGGCGGTGTTGTGTCCCGGCCTGATGGTGACCTTTAACGACGAGGCCAGCGGTGAGACCGAACAGTGGCATTATCTCGATGGGTTGAAGGATTATCTGCTCGACACGCTGAAGGATGCCGAGCTGTTACCGCCCGATACCTTTATCGGCAGCGTCAGCGGCAATACGGAATCGGTCGACTGGGCGCTGGCCTGGGTGTTGAATAGCGAGGAAAACATCAGCGAGAGTTATGTCAATCTCATCCCGACGGTGCAGGGCGGCACACATGTCAACGGCCTGCGTACCGGCCTGACCGAGGCGGTGCGTGAGTTTTGTGAATTCCGTAATCTGGTGCCGCGCGGTGTGAAGATCTCACCTGATGATGTCTGGGACAAGGTCAATTTTGTTCTGTCGGTCAAACTGGCCGACCCACAGTTCAGCGGTCAGACCAAGGAACGGTTATCTTCCCGCGAGTCTACACCGTTCGTCTCGGGTGTGATCAAGGATGCCTTCGGACTATGGCTGAACCAGCATATCGAAGTCGCTGAGCGTATTGCCGAGCTGGTAATCAGTAATGCACAAAGCCGTTTGCGGGAAGGTAAAAAGGTAATCCGCAAAAAGATTACTCAGGGACCGGCCTTGCCCGGCAAGCTGGCAGATTGTTCGTCACAGGATCTGGATCAGGCCGAACTGTTTCTGGTCGAAGGAGATTCCGCCGGTGGTTCGGCCAAGCAGGCAAGAGATCGCGTGTTTCAGGCCATCATGCCGTTGCGTGGCAAGATCCTCAACACCTGGGAAGTGAATTCGAATGAGGTGCTGGGCTCACAGGAAGTGCACGACATCTCGGTGGCCATCGGTATCGATCCGGGCAGTGATAATCTGAAGAATCTGCGCTATGGCAAGGTCATTATCCTCGCCGATGCCGATTCCGATGGTCTGCATATCGCGACCCTGTTGTCGGCCCTGTTCCTGCGGCATTACTGGCCGCTGGTAATGGCGGGGCATGTGTATGTCGCCATGCCGCCTTTATTCCGTATCGATGTCGGCAAAGAGGTGTTTTATGCCCAGGACGAGGCGGAGCAGCATGGCATCCTCGATCGTATCGCCGCGGAAAAGATTAAGGGCAAGATCAATGTCACCCGCTTTAAAGGTCTGGGTGAAATGAATCCCCTGCAATTACGTGAAACCACCATGGACCCGGATACCCGCCGGCTGGCGCAGCTGACCATCAAACCCGGCGATGGCACCGAGCAGCTGATGGATATGTTGCTGGCCAAGAAACGTTCCGCCGATCGACGGGTCTGGCTGGAACAGCACGGCAATCTTGCAGAAGTTTAACCAACACTAAAACCGAATTATGGCCAAGAAAAACACCCCGATCGTCGAGAATAACATCGAGCGCCTGCCGTTAAGGACCTTTACCGAAAAGGCCTACCTCGATTATTCAATGTACGTCATCCTGGATCGCGCCCTGCCACATATCGGTGACGGCCTCAAACCGGTACAACGTCGCATCGTGTATGCCATGTCGGAACTGGGCCTCAAGGCCGGCGCCAAGTTTAAAAAATCGGCGCGTACCGTCGGGGATGTACTCGGCAAGTTTCACCCGCATGGCGACAGCGCCTGTTATGAGGCCATGGTGTTGATGGCCCAGCCCTTCTCGTATCGTTATCCCTTGCTGGAAGGCCAGGGAAACTGGGGTTCACCCGATGACCCTAAATCTTTCGCCGCCATGCGTTACACCGAATCACGCCTGTCGGCGATTGCCGACCTGCTGTTGTCAGAGCTGGGACAGGGCACCGTTGAATGGCAACCGAACTTTGATGGCAGCCTGGAAGAACCCAAACTGTTGCCGGCGCGTATCCCGCATGTATTGCTGAACGGTACCACCGGCATCGCCGTGGGGATGGCAACCGACATCCCGCCACACAACCTGGCCGAGGTCTGTCACGCGACCATCCACCTGCTGGATAATCCTAACGCCAAGATCAGCGAGTTGTGCAAGTTTATCAAGGGCCCGGACTATCCCACCGACGCGGAGATCATCACACCCAAGGCCGATATCAAAAAGATGTATGACACCGGTCACGGCAGCATCCGCATGCGTGGTCGTTATGAAGTCGAGGCGGGGGATATCATCATTACCGCCCTGCCGCACCAGACTTCACCAGCCAAGGTGCTGGAACAGATCGCCGGGCAGATGCAGGCCAAAAAACTCCCGATGGTGGTCGACCTGCGGGATGAATCGGATCATGAAAATCCGACCCGCCTGGTGATTGTACCAAAATCAAATCGCATCGATGTCGATGAGTTAATGACCCACCTGTTTGCCACCACCGATCTGGAACGCACCTATCGGGTCAATATGAACGTCATCGGCATGGATGGCCGGCCCGGTGTACGCAATCTGCATGCAATGCTGAGTGAATGGCTGACCTTCCGTACCGACACGGTACGCAGGCGGTTGGAGTTCAGGCTGGAGAAGGTATCGAAACGACTGCACATCCTCGATGGTTTGTTGATTGCCTTTCTCAATATCGATGAAGTCATCAAGATCATTCGCACCAATGACAAACCCAAGCCCGTCCTGATGCAGCGTTTCAAACTGTCCGATGAGCAGGCCGAGGCGATCCTGGAATTAAAATTACGTCACCTCGCCAAGCTGGAAGAGATGACCATCAAGGGTGAGAAAAAGGCACTGGCCGAAGAGCGGGATGTGCTGGAAAAGACCCTGGCCTCCAAGGCGCGCATGAAGACCCTCATCAAGAATGAAATAAAAGAGATCATTGATAACTTTGGCGACAAGCGTCGTTCGCCGATTGTGGCGCGTGATGCGGCACAGGCCATGGATGAAAC
>JAHEDB010000354.1 GCA_024641465.1 Chromatiales bacterium
GAGGGTCGACATACAGGCTGCTGAGTTTGAAACCGAGCAACTCTTCCTGCCGATAGCCGAGTAGCTGTTCGGCGGAAGGTGAGGCCATGGTGATCCTGCCTTCCATGTCGGTTCGGTAGAAAGTATCGTTGAGGTTATCAACGATGTTCTTATATTCCCGCTCCGATTCACTGATCCGTTCGAGCATGGCCTTGTGCTGGCTAATGTCCATGATGGTCGAGGTAAAATATTTTTCACCATCAATGATGGTTTCCTCGACCGCCAGTTCGATAGGAAAGGTACTGCCGTCCTTGCGTTTGGCGACCATTTCCCGGCGTTGGCCGACGATGGTGCTGACCTGGCCACGCTCGTGTTGGGCAATCAGGTGGTCATGCCTGTCGCTGATCGGACCGGGCATGAGTATCCTGATATTCTGCCCGAGTAAACTGCCCCTGGCATAACCAAACATGGCTTCACCCGCCGGGTTGACCAGCTCGATATCGCCTTTCCTATCGGTAGCGATAATCGCATCGAAGGCGGATTGCAAAATGGCATCGGTCCTGTGTTGATGGTTTTGCAGTGCATGGGCCATCTGTTTCCGATCGACGATCTCGGCCTGTAGGGACAGGTTCTGCTGCTTGAGTTCCTGGGTGCGTTGTTTTACCAGTTGCAGGGCGCTTTGCCGACTGCTGAGTAGCGAGGCGATGAGCATGGCCAGCAGCAGGGCGGCGGTGCCGGTCACGCCGAAAACGGCGTTGCGGACGGTGCGGTAAATCGCAAAGGCTTCCCGGTGATCTATCTGGGTAATAAAACCCAGACCCTCATGGGCATCCCACAGGCCGATATTGAGTACCTTAACGCCACGATAGTCCCGCGCCGGTTCAAGATCGAAATACGCCTGGTGTTGCATTATTTGTTGCACGACATGGGTTAGCGGTCGGCTCGGGTAATGTGCATCGGGCCTGAAGCCGCGGGTAATATCCCCGCCAGGCTCTCTTAATGTCAGTTGATAGGCGCTGGCGCTGTCTGGTTTGATCAGCCCGGCCTGCATCAGCGGTATCTCAAACCGGGACTGGCTGATCAACAGGCCCTCCTGATTGAGAATATAGGTTTCACCGCTGGCACCAAAGCGGCCGATGTTGAGAATTTTTGCAAAATGTTCCACTGGTGACAGGCGGAACATCAACAGCGCGATGATCTTGTTGTGTTGATTGGTTACCGGGGTGATGACGAACATCGAATATTGATCGGCCTGTAATACGCCGTGCTGATCCTTGATGGGGACATCGGTCAGGACCGGTTTACTGAACACGGTCTCTCCGGCGAAGGCCTGTAACAGGCTTGCTGGGTGTTTACTTAATAACAGGTTCTGCTGGCCGAGGTTATTGTCGCGCATCGAGCCATAATTGATCTGGTTAAGGGCTACGACAAAAAAACCCATATATTGGTGCTGCTCGATAAAGGGCTGTAGTTCTTTGCGTAAGCTGGCAAGGGCCGGGTTTTTACGCAGGGAAGCGGCATCCGGGGCGGATGTGACGAGTCTGCTGATGTGTTGTTTGACGATACTGCGGTTGGCCACACCGATGGTGGCCTCGAAATTTACATCGCGCCAGTAATGCATGGCCCCGTGGGTTGCGTTCTGGACGGTCTGGAGCTGTAGACGGATATCGTCCTCAACGCCGCTCTTGATGATGTGCAGTACCCAGATCGAGGTGCCAAACAGCAGGCAGAATACCAGCAGGCCGAGGCGGATAAAGGTCCTGTTGGTCCAGTTAACGAGGGAAAAGAATGGCATGTCATATTTTAATGATGGCGGTTACCTGATTACCGGCATCGTTGTATTGCAGTTCGTCAAAGCTCATCATCCTGGCCATGGCGATACCCCGGCCATTGCAATCAAAGGCCCGCTCGGGGTCAAAATCCAGATAACTACGCCAGTTGAAGCCCAGTCCCTGATCGGTAACGGTAATGTTGATGCTGGACGCGTTCTTGTCATAGCGTACGGTCGCGACCTTGTTCTGATATTCCACCTGACGCAGCCGCCGCTCGATCTCTTCGCGCCAGACACCATCCTTTTTCAATGCCGATTTTTCCGCATAACCGATATGCAGGTTGCCGTGCTCGATGGCATTGATCAGCAGTTCGCTGATGCCGGAAATGACCTTGCCCGGTTCCGGGCAACTATTGGCCAGCAGGGTGGCGAGTTGATCGGCCTCATTCAGATTGCGCAGTTCAAACTCGGCCGAGGACTGTAGCGGCCGGCCGGGGTCGCTTTGTTGCAGGCTGGACTCGAGTTGTTTGAAACGCTGGATATCGTCCAGCGCGGCATTGACGATGCCGCACAGGGTGACCTGACTGTAGGGTTTGGTCAGGTAGTAATAGGCCCCCCCCGCCATGCCGCGCAGGATGTCCTGTCGGTCGGTGCGCGCGGTTTGCATGATCACCGGGGTGAATTTCAGGGCCGGGTTTTGCTTGATCCTGCCGAGCAGCTCCAGCCCATCCATTTCCGGCATCATCCAGTCGAGCAGGATGAGATCGAAGGCCGTGGGATTGGATTCCAGTTCCTGCCAGGCCTGCACGCTGCTCTGGTGAGAGGTGGTGGTGCAGGGTTTGTCGGAGAGATATTCGGTAATGATCTCGAGATTTTGGGCCTCGTCATCGACAATCAGAATATTTGGCAGATCAGCCATAGTAAGCAACCTTTATCCCTATAAAAATCAGTAGAAAATGGAGACGTTGTTGTATTACTGATCGTTATCGGACATTGGGGCGGAAAGTTTAAGTGCGGGGGTTGGGAGAAAGGTAAGAAAATCAATAATGTATTGAATACCAAAGTTGACCGATGAGTTCGTGGCTGGCCGAACTCAGGCTGGCCATGGCCCCGGCGCCGGGCAGAAAATACGATGGCGTGAGGGGTCTCCTGGAGCGAAAACCCAGCGGGGCGGGGGTCACGCTAAAGCCTTGCCGGGTAAAGGCAGTTTTGGCGCGCCGCATGTGGTCGGCATGGGTCACCAGGAGGATTTTGTCTATATGGTCTTTTTGCAGCATTAGCCAGCTTAAACGGGCATTTTCCCAGGTGTTCGGGCTTTTCCCTTCAATCCATTTGGCCTTGCGGGCGAAGCTGGTGGAGAGTGTCTGGTTCATTAGCGTCGCCTCGGAGGTCGCCTCGCCAAGCACGCTGCCACCGGTGACGAGGATCGGCAGGCCGGTTTGTTGCTGCAACCAGGCGCCGTAGCGCAGGCGTTCGAGGGCGGGGAGGGAGACGGTTTCTTTGCTGTATTCAAAGCCCGGATAGCGCCCACCCCCCAGAATGACGATGGCCTGGGCGCCACTCTTTTCTATTGTCCCCTGGCCCAGGGGCGGATCCGATTCCAGCAGGGTGTGGACCAGTAAGCTGGTGGCGGCAGGCTGGCGATCAGCAGCAAAAAAAGACCGCCGA
>JAHEDB010000355.1 GCA_024641465.1 Chromatiales bacterium
GACGCCATCGAGGTGGAGTAGGCCCCGGCGTTGATCAGGACCAGGGTGTCGTCTTCGGCCAGGGGCGGCAGTTCGATGTCGTGGTAGAAGATGTCCAGCGCCTCGTTGATGTGGCCGGCGATGCTGACCTTTTGTTTCGGGCCGGGTCGTTCCGTGGCGGGAACCGGCTGGAATGGCAGGCCGTATACTGCGGGTTCGAGGGCGATATTGAAACCGGCGTTGACGCCGACAAAGGTCTTGTCCTTCTTCAACTCCACGGTGTTCACCGTCAGCAGCAGGATGCCGGTGTCCTTCACCAGATAATCACCCGGCTCGACTTCAACACTGACTTTGCGCAGCAAAAAGTGGCGCGCCAGGATCGCCGCCCAGGCATCCAGGTCGAGGCTCTGGTCAGAGGCCGTGTGCGGCACGCCCAGCCCGCCGCCGACGTTCACCACCTTGACGGTGTCTTCGACCTGATCGACGAACCACAGACACTCCTTGATGATGCCCTCCCAGTGATCCAGTTGCGGGGTGAGATAGCCGCAGCCGGTGTGGAAGTGGATCTTGGTGATCTTGAGGTCGTATTGTTTGGCCAGGGCGATGGCCTCGTGAAACTGTTCACGATAGATGCCGAACTTGGTGGTGTTGGCGCCGCTGTATTGCAGCTTGTCGTTGTCGGCGCGGCCGAGGCCGACGGCCGGGTTGATGCGAATGCCGATATTGCGTCCACGGCCCATCTCGCCCCACTTACGGATCGAGGTGAGGGAATCACAGTTCATCGAGATCCCTTCAAACCGATTCAGTCGGTCGAGGTCACTGCGCGACAGACTGGTGTTGGTGAAGGAGATGTCCTCGGGGCGGAAGCCACAGCTGATGGCGTGTTCGACCTCGTTGGGCGAGCAGGCGTCGATGCCCACCAGACCGCTGGCCTTGAGGTGGGTCAGCAGGGGGGCGAAGCGATTGGCCTTCATGGCAAACAGGATGCGATAACGATCCCGCAGACCAGCTTGTTGTAAGGCGGTGTGTAACCTCTGTACGTTATCGGTCAGGCGTTTGGCGCTGTAGAAGAACGTCGGTGAGCCGTGCATCTTCGCCAGGCCACTCACAGCGTGGCCGGCGAAGTGCAGGTTTCCGTTTTGGTAGTTGAGGTCTTCCCGCCGCCACCAGTAAGGTGCGGGGGCGTCACTCATACAGCGGCGACCTTGGTCTGAATAAAGGTCTGGTAGAGAGGGTCGGACTCGTCAATGGGTTGTTTTTTCCCGGTGATCCAGCCACGGCAGTTCTTGGAGCCGCAGGAACAGGGGAATTGACGGTACAGGACGTCTTCGGTCTGGGCATAATCCATCAGCAGATAGTCCCCGGCCTTGATCTTGCGGTTGGCATAGACACGCATGTTTTTCATGTCGAGTGTGACATTGGGTGAACATGAGTGAAGAAAGTAACCAGAGAAATGTATGTCATACAAATGTACACCTGGCTCGATCTGTAATGAGTGTTGACGTATGTCGTGAATGATTTCGCCGGTGATAGCGGCAATCAGGTCACCCTTATCAAATGAGCGGTAGCTGATAACACCATAGCCACTCTTCTCATCTTTCTGGATTATTTCGAAATCTCCTTGCTTGGGGTAGAACGGGTTTTGATCATACGAGTTTGTATACATCAGTTTTGGCTTCCAACACAGGTTAACGATAGTGTGTAGCGGTTTAGCGCCTGCTAGGGCGAATCCAGTGTGAAATATATACCTAGAGCCGCAGATTTCAACAAAAATATTTTAGGTATCTTTATCAAACAGTTAGCGGCGGCAAGTGAGGTCGCCGGGAAGTGGCTGCGGACAAGTTTGTTGTGCTGCGAATTTCGAGCAGCGCCGGTCACGGGTGAGAGGTAAGCTATATATATAGTATAAAATTTTCGTCCCCCTGTGGTTTGAGGGCGCCCTTGCTGTTGTTTGTCTGATGGTATGGACCATTCGGCATGCTGAGATGTTACAGGTGATACGAAACGTAGTGCTGCATTTGAAATGTATGCAATATTTTGATCCGGTTAGCAATGCAGGCTAATCCGGTACGCAGGTTATTTGAGCAGCAGGACGATGCCGCTACACAGTAGCAAGAGATTGATGGCATGTTGAAAATATTTCGGGCTGATGGAGTGATGCAGATGTTCCCCTGTATACATGGCCAATATCATGATCGGGGTAGCCGCGAGTATGAGCTGCAAGATATCGCGTGAGAACACCCCGGCCAGCAGCAGACCAATGATGCGCAACATGCCTTCGAACAGGTAGGTGGCGGCGAAGCTGGGGCGAAATGCGAGTTTATCCATGGCGCGCAGTTTGAAGTAAATGACAAAGAAAGGTCCGCCGATACCAAACAGGGTGCCGATCAGACCGCCGAGTGTGCCTGCCGGTATGGCCCACAGGCGCGAGTGATGTCGATGCGGGGCGACACCGCTCAAGTTGTAGATGGCATAGAGGATGATGAACCCTCCCATCAGCATGGTCAGCACGGCGCTGTCGGCAGCCTTATAGAGATACAGGGCGATCACCACACCCAGCGCGCAAAATGGCAGCAAGGCGCCGATGTCCTGCCACTGGATGTGCCGACGCTGACCCACGCCGTGTCCGAGTGAGGCCAGATAGTCGAGGACGATGATGAACGGAACGGCGATCTTCAGGGGCAGAATAAACACCAGCAAGGGGATGGCGATCAGTCCGGAACCAAACCCGGTGATACCGCGAACGATATAGGCCAGCAGCAGAATAGCGGTCGTCAGGAACAGTTCCGGGTGACTGAGGTTGGCGATGGAAATGGCAGTGCCTTTTATGTGCAGGGGGTCGGGATGTGCATTCTAAAGGCTGGTGCGCAAGAAGTGAAAGGGACAGGGCGGGTTGCATCCGTCGGGAGGTAACACCGGGATAGTGAAAAGCCTTCCCTGGCGGTCCCCCCCAACAGGCCACTTAAGACCTGTCAGCCTCCCTGCCGGTTAATTTTATACATATTATTTTTGGAGGATAGCTGTCAAATTTAGTAGTGGAGCCGTATCGGCTCGGAGAGGGTTGGTTTTTTATAACCAATTGTTTTTATGAAGTTAAGTGATTTCCAGGGCTGGTTCGCCTCGGTTTGTTGAGTAAAATGGGGGCCAGGGTCTGGCGGGATACATGGTGAAAATGTGAGCCAGTTGCCGGTTTGTGGCGCTGGATGGCCTCGAAGGCCTTTATACTTATGCGCAGTACAAATCACGCAGGCCGGTTATGCAGGACAAGCCCAATCTGGTGTTAGAGCAAAAGATTACCCCCCATGAGCAACGTCTCTTTGAATTGAAGGCGGGGCGGGAACTGCATATTACTCATACCCGACAGGACAAGAACAGCCACTATGCCTTTAGTATTCTGGCCATGCATGACCAAGGCAAGCCGATTTACCAGTTTAAAAAA
>JAHEDB010000356.1 GCA_024641465.1 Chromatiales bacterium
CAGCAGGCCTGCGACTACTAATCGTCTGTACAAAAGATAACCACCTATAGTGTTGTTAATGTTCGGGAGGCGGCGGGGCCAGAACCTCCCGCATTCCATTGGATTCCAAAGGGCCTACCACCCCGGCCATTTCCATGGCCTCGACCATCCGGGCGGCCCGGTTATAACCAATTCGTAGACGCCGTTGTACACCGGATATCGACGCCTTCCTGGTCTCCGTGACTATCCTCACGGCATCATCATATAAAGGATCGGACTCGGCGCTTTCATCTCCCCCAAAGCTACCTCCCCCTTCAGTGTCATCGGGACCGTTGAGGATGGCATCTTCATATTGAGCCTGCCCCCTCGACTTGAGGTATTCGACTACCTTATGAACCTCGTGGTCATCGACAAATGCGCCGTGGATTCGGATAGGAACCGCAGTACCCGCCGGCAAGTACAGCATGTCGCCATGACCCAATAATTGCTCTGCCCCCATTTGGTCCAGGATGGTACGGGAATCCACTCGGGCAGAAACCTGGAAGGCGATTCGGCAGGGAATATTGGCCTTGATCAAACCAGTCAGAACATCCACCGAGGGTCGCTGAGTCGCTAATATAAGATGTACACCGGCGGCGCGGGCCTTTTGTGCCAGCCGGGCAATCAGTTCTTCAACCTTCTTGCCCACCACCATCATCATGTCGGCCAGTTCATCCACCACCACCACGATATAAGGTAATGGGATTAATTCCGCTGCCGGTTCAGGGTTATCTGGTTTATGCAAGGGGTCGCGGATAGGCTGCTTGGCCTCGATGGCCTCAATGACCTTGCGATTATAACCGGTGATATTTCGGACCTTGAGTGCAGCCATTAATTTATAACGTCGGTCCATCTCGGCCACACACCAGCGCAGAGCATTGGCCGCCTCCTTCATGTCGGTCACCACCGGCGCCAACAGATGCTGAATTCCGTCGTACACCGACAGCTCCAGCATCTTGGGGTCGATCATGATCATCCGAACATCTTCTGGTCGGGCGTTATACAGCAGGCTGAGGATCATGGCATTGAGGGCCACGGACTTACCGGCGCCGGTGGTGCCCGCCACCAGCAGGTGGGGCATCCTGGCCAGGTCCGCTACCATAGGCTCACCCCCGATGTCCTTGCCAAGGCCCAGGGTCAATGGGGATTTTGCCTGCTCAAAAACCGGGGCTTTGAGGATCTCACTAAGCCGAACCGTCTCGCGATACTCATTAGGTATCTCAAGGCCGATAGTGGATTTGCCGGGAATGACCTCAACGATACGCACACTGATCGCCGACAGGGCCCGTGCCAGGTCCTTGGCCAGATTGGTGATCTGATTGACCTTGACCCCGGCGGCGGGCTGGAGCTCATAACGGGTAATGACCGGGCCCGGATGGACCGCAACGACCTCGACCTCAACACCAAAATCGGCCAGCTTCAGTTCGACCTGCCGGGAGATGGCCTCCAGGGCCTCTTTCGATATTTGATTCCCGGAGACCTCGGCCTCATCAAGAATAGCCAACGGCGGGAGTTCCGAATCACCGTCTGTTTTGAACAAGGGCACCTGGCGTTCCTGGATCTCCCGCTTACTGATCACCGGCTGTTTTTTAACCACCGGTTCGATACGCGGCGCGACCCGATTGATTTGCTTTTCCTTGTGGATTTGTACTTTTTGTTCAAATTTGCTGGTGTGCTGCCGCTTGGCCCGATAGTTTTGTAGACGCTCGAATATCCCGATGAACATATTATTGAGCCAGGCAATCCCGTTCAGGGTCAGGTCACCGGTCTGATCCATCAGCCGTATCCAGGAGAGATGCACAAAAAGTGTGACGCCACTGAAAAATAACGCCAATAACAGCAGGGTCGCGCCGAGGAAACTAAAGGCCAGTTTCATGTTCTGGCCGACCAGCTCACCCAGAATCCCGCCGGCATTGACCGGCATGAGATTGACCATATTCGTATCATGCAGGCTCGCCAGACCACAGCCGGCCCCCAGGGTCAGGACAAATCCCACCGAACGGAGCACCACGGCACGGGGATCGACCGGTTCCGGGGATTTTCGGTCGACATAAATCAGCCAGCCGACATAGGCCACCATCAGGGGAAACAGATAGGCGAGAAAGCCAAAAAGTGTGAAAAAGACATCGGACAGCCAGGCGCCTGTCGGGCCGGCCAAATTCTGAACCTTACCACTGCCGCTTTGCGACCAGCCGGGGTCATTGTGATTATAGGTGACCAGGGCCAGCAGGAAATACACGGCCAGAAAACCAAAAATAAACAACGCCCCCTCGCGCAACGCCTTTTGCAGGTGTTCCGCCAATGGAGACGACTCGGACTTGTTTTGACGTGCCTGAGACAAAGTTAAACCAATTAATGATAATTACGTTATAACGTATTAATTTTATTGTGTTTTATAACACACCCATCCCTACTGTAAAGCAGGATGGATAAGTTTACCACCTTTGACATTGATACCGCTGGCCAGATCCGGCATTTTTGCCCAGTCGGGATTACATAACTTCAGGGTATAGGGCAAAAGTGCCGCAGACAGGGCCTGTGATGATGTCCTGGGAACCGCCCCCGGCATATTGGTCACACCAAAATGAACAACCCCCTCCCAGATGAAAGTCGGATTTTCATAATTGGTTGGCCGGGTGGTTTCGATACAGCCACCCTGGTCGACCGAGATGTCGATAATCACACTACCCGGCTTCATTTGCCTGACCAGGGCCGCATCCACCAGATGGGGGGCGCGTTGTCCGGTAATCAGCACCGCCCCCACCAACAGATCCGCCTGCCGGACGTGATCCGCGATGGCATGACTAAAGGGATGCAGGGCCGTAACATTATTACCCAGGGCTCTCAGCGCAGCCTGTTTGTCACGGCTCGGATCAAACACCGTGACCTCGGCGCCCATGGCGGCGGCCATGATGGCGGCATTACCTCCGGCCACCCCACCGCCCAGGATCACCACCTTGCCCCGCTCCGCTCCGGGTACACCACCCAACAAAACCCCGCGACCACCATGCGGTTGTTGCAATAGATTGGTGCCGATCTGTACCGACAGACGACCCGCGATATCACTCATGGGCGCCAACAGAGGTAAGCTATGATTGTGTTCGACGGTCTCAAAACCGATGGCGGTAATGCCGATACCCAGCAGACCTTTGGTTAGCTCCGGTTCGGCGGCAAGGTGTAAATAAGAAAACAACAGGTGA
This sequence comes from Chromatiales bacterium, assembly GCA_024641465.1. GTDB lineage: Bacteria > Pseudomonadota > Gammaproteobacteria > UBA6429 > Thiohalophilaceae > JAHEDB01. Next base: position 3,219 of record JAHEDB010000356.1, read on the forward strand.
TCATCGCGCAGGTGAGCCAGTTCAGAAGGCTGGGGTTCCTTGACCTTGACGATCAATTCGGCAAAGCCATACAGGGCTTTTGCATCTGGCAGGATGTCCACACCCACGGCACGGTAATCCGCATCGGTATAACCACTCAGGACACCGGCATTTTGTTGTATGCAAACCTGATGACCGTGTTTCACCAGTTCCCCGGC
>JAHEDB010000357.1 GCA_024641465.1 Chromatiales bacterium
GCCAGCAGTTATCTGCAAAGCCGCCAATTACCCGTGCTCTGGTATCAGGTGGACGAAGGTGACGGGGATATCGCCTCTTTTTTCTATTATATGGGACTGGCGGCCGAACAGTTATTTCCCGGCCAGTATCCACCTCTTCCCATACTCTCGCCCGAGTATAGAGGGGCGGTTCTGACATTTACACGCAATTATTTCCGAGAACTGTATCGACGTTTTCCTGTGCCGGCGGCGATTGTTATTGATAATTTTCATGAGCTGACTCATGACAGTGCCCTGCATGAGGTCCTGGTATGTGCAATGGAAGAGCTCCCCCCCGGCCTGATAATGATGATCCTGAGTCGTGAACAGGCCCCTGCACCGTTTACACGACTGCATATTCACAGTGATGTTACTGAGCTTGGCTGGGAGCAGTTGCGTTTAAATATGGACGAAAGCCGTGAGCTGGCCGCTTTACACATCGGTCGGGAGTTCGACCCGGATATTCTTGACAAGATATATGATCAAACCCAGGGCTGGGCGGTTGGCGTGGTCTTGTTATTAGGTGCTGCGCAGGAGCAGGCCGCGCAGCATAGTGGCCGCGATGGCGACAGTCGACGCAAATTATTTGATTATTTCGCCAATGAGTTGTTACGGGGTGTCGATGAGCGAACCCGTCATTTTCTGTTAAAGACAGCCTTGCTGCCCGGCGTCTCAGTTAGTATGGCCGCCAGGCTGGCGGATGAACCGGAGGCCGGTAAACTCATGCACAGCCTGACGCAGAGGAATCTTTTCATTACCCGGCATGACAGCCGTGAACAGGGTTATTGCTATCACCCGTTGTTTCGTGAGTTTCTGCTGATCCAGGCAAACAAGCTTTTGCCCGAAACGGAATGGCGTGAAACACAACTGCGCGCGGCAGGACTACTGGTTGCAGCAGGGCAGGTGGAGGATGCGGTAAAACTCTATCGGGAGGCGGGTGGCTGGCCGGCCTTGCAAACGGTGATTATGACCAATGCCCCCGCCCTGCTTGCCCAGGGGCGGTGGCAAACGCTGGCGGACTGGCTTGCCGCCCTGCCGGAAGAGGTTGTTGAAGATTCTCCCTGGCTGCAATACTGGTTGGGGGTTGCCCGGTTTTTTGTCGCGCCAAGGGAAAGTGAGCGGGCCTTTGAAAAGGCATTCAATGGTTTTGAAAAACACCGTGAACCGACCGGCATGTTTCTCGCCTGGGCGGGATTGATGGAGTCGATTATCTATGCCTTTGCGTCCTTTGCCCGGCTCGATGACTGGATCGCGAAAATGGAGACGATGTTGCAGGAATATGATCTGCCTGACGGTGATGTGGGTGCACGCGTCGCGTCGGCCATGCATATGGCGCTGGTGATCCGCCAGCCGCAACATCCTGGCATCGATCGCTGGGCGAAACGGGTACTGATGGATGCACAGGCCGATCACCGCGTACGCGGTATGACATTGTTTGAAGAAGGCTTTCACGCAGTGGGAATAGGCAACCGAGGCAAATTGCTGGAGGCGAGGCAAGGTCTGTTTGAATTGATGCACAGCTTTGCCGGCGACCCCATGCTGGCGGCCAATCGTTATCTGGTCGAGGCCTGGGTACTGATGCAGGCTGGCGAGTATTCACAGGCTATCCAGATATTGAGCAAGGGACTGGAGATGATGCGCGCGGTCGGTGTGCATCTGATGGATGGAATGTTGCTGGGGCATTGCGTACTGTGCGCCGTGAATATGGGCGACGGCGCGACGGCACAGCAGTACGTGGAGCTTATGGCAACTGGTGTAGATAGTGCCAGGCCGTGGGACCAGTCTTTTTATCACTTCGTCCTTGCCTGGAAGACCTTTCATGCAAGGCAACTGGATGCGGCGATGGCGCACTGCAATACGGCCCTGAAACTGTCACAACAGGTCGGCGTCTCATTTAGTACAAGTTGGTGTCTTCTGTTGCAGGCACAAATTCGATTTGCCCTGGGTGATGCGGCCCAGGCGTGGGCTGCGCTGAGTCAGGCAAGACAACTCACCGGGCAGACTGAAAAAACACCACATGATTTTGCCGTGTTAATGTCATCAGCCTGGTTTTCGTTGTCGCAAGGACAACATGAGGCGGGACTGGAATATCTTACCCGAGCCTTTGCCCTGGGTAGCCGGGAGGCCTATATCGATTACTACCTCTGGCAACCGGAGATGGTAGCCGAATTGTGTGTCGATGCCTTGCAGGCGGGTATTGAGACAAAATATGTTCAACATTTGATCCGGCAGCGGCAACTCATCCCTTCCAGGGCGGCGCTGCACCTCGAAGATTGGCCATGGCAGATTAAGATTTACACCCTGGGTCGATTTATCGTATTGCAGGACGGAGTGCCACTCTCCTTTTCCGGTAAGGGACAGAAAAAACCGCTGGAGTTGCTCAAGGCGCTGATCGCCTTTGGCGGGATTGCGGTCAGTGAGGAGAAGATCAGCGAGGCCTTGTGGCCCGATGCCGAAGGGGATGCGATGCATCGCAGCCTGGCGACCACCCTGCATCGCTTACGTAAAATAATCGGGCCGGAGGCGGTGTTGCTCAAGGACGGCTATTTATTCCTGGATCAGCATTTCTGCTGGCTGGATATATGGGCCTTTGAGCAGGTGATACATGACATCGAACGTATTGTGCAGGCAAATGAGGTAGATGCGGTGCAGCTGCAATCGTCTACCGATCGGGCCTTGCAGCTCTATCAGGGGGCCTTTCTGCAAAAAGACAATGAGTATGGTTGGGCCCTGTCGCTCCGCGAACGGCTGCGTTCACGCTGGTTGAGAATCATGCGTAAATTGATTAGTGGTTTTGGCCGGAGTCATCTTTGCATGCAAGCCATCGAACTATACCAGCGTGCCCTGGAACTGGATGATTTGTCAGAGGATTTATACCGTGGATTGATGGGTTGTTATGCCGCGCAGGGGCTGCGTGCCGATGCCCTGGCGGTGTACAAACGATGTAAAGGCACGTTACAGGCCATGCTGGGTATCGAGCCGGGTGCGGAACTGGAAAAATTACGGCTGATGGTTGAGCAGGATAATTCCGAGTATATTCGTCACCATTGTGAAGCCTGTCGGGGCTGGGATAATAATCAAAAATGATACTCCCAGGCGAGTATTGGCATATTTGTAACTTATTTGTAACTGATTCCAGGGTAGAGTGCTGAACAATAGGGTGAATGAAACCGTATCCGCCTGTTAACAGCCGAGGATGGGTGTGAGGAATGGATGAGAACTACATCGTACGAATTTATCGCCGCGCCTTGACGGGTGATAGCAAGACAGATAAAAAAGCGGTCGACAAAGCGGATGCGGAGGCATTGGTCGGGGTTGTTGAAGAGGCCGTCTCTGGGCAACGCTACCCTTTTCATAATATTCAAGAATTAATGACTATTCTCAA
>JAHEDB010000358.1 GCA_024641465.1 Chromatiales bacterium
CGTTGCCTGGCGCGTAATGATTGCAAGTCGATTGACGGTGAGGGTGTGCATACCCTGCGTATGGTGATACGACATGGGTTATTCAGGTCGGAGGACCATCCGCTGTTTACACTGTGTCGAAATATCCTCGACCAGCCGTCACGCTGTCGCGCGTTGTTTCAGGAGTATTTGGCGGCGTTATAAGACATACTACCGATCGACCTTACATCTATACTTGCGGGATATGATCAACAACAGCATTACCATCAACGGCGCCACCGTCAACGCCGGACAGCGGATGACCATCGACCTGCCCCTCGGCACGCTGTATACCCATGCCCCGCTGTCGATGCCGGTGCACGTGGTATGCGGCAAACAACCCGGTCCACGAATGTTTGTCAGTGCCGCCATTCACGGCGATGAGTTGAACGGGGTGGAGGTCATTCGCCGTCTGTTGCAGGAAAAGGCCCTCAAGCGATTGTCGGGCATCCTGATCGCGATCCCGGTGGTGAATGTGCATGGCCTGTTACACCATTCCCGTTACCTGCCCGACCGGCGTGATCTGAATCGCAGTTTCCCCGGCAGTGACAAGGGTTCGCTGGCGGCGCGGGTGGCGCATATCTTTATGGAGCAGATCGTTAAACAGTGTAGCCACGGCATCGATTTGCATACCGGTGCGATCCATCGCAGTAATCTGCCGCAGATCCGCGCCAATCTGCAGGATCAGGCGACCTCCCGTCTGGCGCATGCCTTTGGCGTGCCGGTACTGCTGGACTCATCACTACGCGATGGTTCGTTGCGTGAGGCCAGCGCCGAACTCGGTCTGCCGATGTTGTTATACGAGGCCGGTGAGGCGCTGCGCTTTGATGAGGTATCGATTCGCGCCGGGGTGCGCGGTATCAAGAACGTGATGCGCGAACTGGATATGCTGCCCCCCAGTCGCAAGCCGCGCAAAATATCGGAACCCTTTGTGGCGCGGTCGAGCAACTGGATCCGCGCCTCGGTCAGCGGCGTGTTTCGCGATATGGCACAACTCGGCGCCCATGTCAAAAAAGACAAACTGCTGGGGGTGATATCAGACCCCTTCGGTGAGACCGAATACGAGATACGGGCCAACAATGAAGGCATTATCATCGGCAAGAATATGTTGCCCCTGGTGAATGAGGGCGATGCCCTGTTTCACCTGGCGCGCTTCCACGGCGTGGCCAATGTGGCGGAAGAGATCGACGCCTTCCAGGATGATTACCACGAGGAGTTACTCGATAACCCGCTGCTCTGACTTGATGAGCACCGCCAACCATCAAGGCGGCACTCCACAGCCAATCCGTGTGTTTACTGCAAGGTCGCCGTGACCAGAAAGATCGGATAACTTTTATCTTCCTTTTTCACGGTATGCGCGGTGGCAAAGCGGATGTCCGCAAAACCGGTTTGCTCCAGGATGGATTGAATTGCGCCGCGGTCAAAACCAGAATGAAACACCCCCTGTGCATCCGCCGGGTGGAAGCTGCCGTCTTCCTTATCGAGGTCAGCGAGGGCGACTTGTGCACCGGGTTTGAGGTGCGCGGCAAAGGTCTGGAAGAGTTTCGCGGTGTTTTCAACATGGTGCATGGCCATGGCGCTGACGATCAGATCAAACCGGGTATCTAATGGTTTGCTGGTGATGTCCTGGCACACGGCCTCGACCTTGCCGGCCAGTTCGGGTTTGGCGATGAGTTTGTCCAGCATGGCGGCGGAGATATCCACTGCGGTGATCTTTTCCACCCTCGGTGCGACGTGCGCGCTGATCAGACCGGTGCCGGCACCAAAATCCAGGACGCGCATCTGCGCGTTGAGGGACACCTGATTTAAAATCGTCCCGCCGATGGCGGACGAGAGTTGCTTGACCATGTCATTGGCGTCCCAGTCGCGGGCCTTTTCAGTAAATAAATCAGACATTGTATTGTTCCTGTCGGTTAAATTCGTTCAAGTAGGCGATCACAGCTCAGTCGTGACCGGCGCTTGCATGAGGATGGGGTGGACCTTATAATCATACTCATCAGTATGATTATTATCATACCGTGTGGTATGATTTGTCAATCCACAAAATGACCCTTTTAGCGATGTCCAAGACACAACAAAACGCCGAACAAAAGCGCCAGGCCATCGTGCTGGCGGCAAAAGACCTGTTCCTGGCCCAGGGCTACGGGCTGACCAGCATGGATACCCTTGCCCAGACGGCGGGGGTAACCAAGCAGACGGTGTATCGCTACTACCCATCAAAAGAAACCCTGTTCGCTGCGGTCATGCAGGCGATCCGTCAGTCAGACTTGGCCCCGTATCAGTTTTCAGACGGACCGATTGAAGACGAGCTGATCCGCTATGGCGAGCGTTTACTGGAATTTCATCTGCGCCCCGAGGCCCTGGGTCTGTATCGTCTGATGCTGACCGAGGGGGCGCAAAATGCCGATCTGTTCAAGACCTTTCAAAATACCGGGCCGCGTGGATTTTTAGAACCCCTGAGCCGCTTTTTCGAAACCCGATGCAGCCAAGTTGATGACCCTGCCTTTACCGCCGGCATGTTCTGCAACCTGATCCTCATGCCGCGCAGCAATATCCTGATCGGGCAGTCGCGAAGCATGGCAATCGCGCAACAGCGCCGCCATGTACAACAGGTTGTCAGATTTCTGCTGCCGTCGATCCTGACAGGTTCGCACCTCTAACCACTCAATCAACTGGACATGGTCATGCCGGAATTGACCCAGAAAGGCACATTTCACCGCGCCACGGAGACGGGTATACTGCGGGCAGATTGCGAGGCTTTCTGCGTCGATAATGGACAGGCAAAAAATGAAAATGATCCCAAGAGTACTCGTGTTATTGCCCTTTTTGTTCTGGCATGCACAACAGGCCCATGCCTGGACCGTGGAGCTCACCCAGGATGAGTTACAGACCCGCGTCAACCGGATGGTACCCATCGAGAAAAACCAGCTGGTGTTTACCGTGCTGGTGTCGGCCATCGAGGTTGACCTAAAGGATGGCAGTGACCGCGTCGGCCTGCGCAGTAAAATGGAGATCAAGTCACCGCATTTCTCCACCGGCAAAGGCGAGGCCTATATCGAGGGCAAACCGGTGTACAAACCCACCGATGGCGCGTTTTATTTTAGCGAGTCGGAAGTGAAGGATGTGAAGTTTGAAAATATCCCCGATAAATATCACTCGGTGATCAGAAAATTGTTTGAAGTCGCCATCCAGCGGCGCCTGGCCGAGACGCCGATCTATAAGCTGGATGAGGACAAGACCAAACACCAGATCGCCAGGACCCTGCTGAAATCAGTCAAGGTCCTGGACAGGAAACTGGTGCTGGAGTTGAGTTTGTTCTGACCCGCGTATCAGGATTTGCTGCGGCTTT
>JAHEDB010000359.1 GCA_024641465.1 Chromatiales bacterium
TTTCTCCTTTGTTGTCAAACGTCGCAGATTAATTTAATAGTGCTGAGTTTGGTATTTCTATTACTTAACAAAGTCAACAATTATTTTAATAGGTTTCCAGTGATATGATGTGTAAAAAAATAGACCTCTCCCTTTTCTATCTGTTAGTTTGACTTTTAAAAGAAACTGGGTGCCTAAAGGATAATCATAAAAAAGTGATTTATTACATTCCGTCAATAAATCAAAAGGATCGATATTTCGTGATGCACATTCATAACTTATTTCACTCGGTAAGTTTTGTTTAGATATAAGTTTTAATTGTACTGGGTCACGATGCCCTGTTGAGCTTGAAGGCTTGAAGCTATGAAACAATAATTCGTAGTAATTCTGGTCGAGAGCCACGATAAATTTTCCTTGGCCGTCTAGCAATCAAACTCAGGGGGGGGGTAAAGTATACCTCAATGGTGTTTATATGAGTACCTTGAAAGGCAAGAGTTTATTGACCCTGCACACACATTGAACTACTGCCTGTTTCACACTCTTTAAAACACTTTACAATTCCAATTGAATTTATGGCTGCACCACCACCTTCAACAGTGGAGCATTTTACAAAACCAAGTCTATCTTTCCGGCATTGTCCTTTTCCACATTCAACAGTTCCGAGGCCGTTGGCAATCGCACCGCCAATTGGATGCTTGGAACAGTATACAATACCAATCGAACTAGCGGCACATTCAGCACTTGCAATATTGAAATAAATATTTAACACTCCAACAAATATGATGCAGAAAAACATTTTTTTGGCTTTCATCGTTGTGTCCTCATGATTTTGTATCTTTTCATTAGCTGTTTGTTGAAAAACTACTGCGTTTGCCATGACGGCGTTGCAAAAGCTCGTAGGGCAGATTAGCGAAGCGTAATCCGCCGAATGTTTAAAGTTCAATGATAGTGACGATCAGCTTACTCTTGCATGGAATGAGGATCAATCCCCTTCGATGGCGTGTTGTGATGGTTGGCTTTTGGGGTTTTGTAAAATTCAGGGGACGCAGGGATGCGGCCAGTTCGCAATCAGGCCATGGATGGCATGTTTGCGGACTTCATTCCGAAAGCCAACCATCACAACATGGTTACGCCATCGTTGGGGCGGTTTTCTTTTGGTTCTGTTTTCTTTGTCCGTACAAAGAAAATGAACCCGACTATCCGTTCGGGAACGGATTTAACATCCAGCATCGCGATAGCGATTCTAAATAAAAAATATATCCCCTCACCCTAACCCTCTCCCTGAGAGAGAGGGAACTTATATATGAGATTGCCGCGCTCTGCTCGCAATGACGGCAACCCTAATGTCGCCGCGGCGTAAACATCCTCACACCCCGTTTTTTAAAAAACGGAATCAACACCATCCCCGCTACAAAACCCCCAACATGCGCGCCCCACGCCACGCCGCCCTGTTGCCCGGAGGTGAGCATGGAGTTGATGATCTGTAATACGAACCAGAAACCGAGCACCCAACTGGCGGGGAGGCGGGTGGTGTGGATGAAGATACCGAGGGGGATGGCGACCAGCACGCGGGCGTGGGGGAAGAGGATCAGGTAGGCACCGAGTACGCCGGAGATCGCGCCGCTGGCGCCGATCATGGGGATCTCCGAGTGGGGTTCGGGCAGGGCATTGGCGAACAGGGCGGCGAGGCCACACAGCAGGTAGAAAAGGACAAAGCGTTTTTTACCCATGGCGTCTTCGATGTTGTTGCCGAAGATCCACAGAAACAGCATGTTGCCGATCAGATGCATCCAGCCGCCGTGCAGGAACATGGAGGTGAAGGCGGTGGTCCAGGTCGGGATGAAGGCGATCTCCGGCGGCAGGGATTTATAACCGAACAGCAGTGCCGGGGTGGCGCCGAAGATGTACACGACCGCCTGGGCATCTTTGCCGAGGGATTGTTGCCACATGAAGATCAGCACGCAGGTGACGATCAGCAAGATGGTGATGAAGGGGAAGCTGTGGGTTGGATTGTCGTCGTGGAGTGGGAACATGCGGCTCGCTTCTATTTTGGTGACCTGGATTATGGCGGTAGTTATGGATGCATTGTAGTGTGTCATCCGGCCTGTTGTCAGCAAAACCCCGTCAACTGCGTGGTTGAGTGTTGGGCCGGTTAGGTTATTATCGCGCATGATTTCACACAACCGAGGTATTTAGCATGAGTCACGCTCTCGATAGACAGGCCCTGGATACGTTATTCCGCGAGGCGCGCAGTTTCAGTTACTGGCAGGATACGCCGGTGAGTGACGAACAGGTCCGACAGATCTATGACCTGATGAAGATGGGACCAACCGCCGCCAACTCCTGTCCGGCACGACTGGTGTTTGTCAAATCGGCGGCGGCCAGGGCGCGACTCAAGCCCTGTCTGAATGAAGGTAATGTCGATAAATCCATGACTGCGCCGGCGGTGGCGATCATCGCTATGGACCTGGAGTTTTACAATCACCTGCCGACCCTGTTTCCGCATACCGATGCGAAGTCCTGGTTCGAGGGCAAGCCGGATAAGATTCGTCACTCGGCGATGCTAAACAGCAGCCTGCAGGGGGCGTACTTGATCATGGCCATTCGCAGCCTGGGGCTGGATGCCGGGCCGATGTCAGGGGTGAACTTTGACAAACTCGATGCGGAATTTTTTCCTGACGGCAAAACCAAGGGTATCTTCATCTGCGCCTTCGGTCATGGTCAGCGTGACAAACTCCATCCGCGAAGCCCACGACTTGGGTTTGATGTGGCTTGCCGGATTGAATAACAAAGAATTTCACCACCAAGGCGCCAAGGCACCAAGGAAAAGAATATAGATTTCTTAACTGCTTATTGAAAACCTGGCGAACGGAGTAGTTTTTTTAACAAGCTGTAAGGATAAATTAACTTTCTTGCTTGGTGCCTTGGCGTCTTGGTGGTTATGATTAAGGTATGTTGAATTTAACCAAGTCCCACCCTGCCGGTCTGTCCACCCTGTTCTTCACTGAGATGTGGGAGCGCTTCAGTTATTACGGCATGCGCGCCCTGCTGGTGTTGTATCTGGTCAATCATCTGGCCGTGCCGCGGGCCAAGGCCCTGTCGATCTATGCAACCTATACGGCGCTGGTGTATCTGACGCCGATCCTCGGCGGGTATATCGCCGACCGTTGGCTGGGGGCGCAGCGGGCGGTGCTGGTGGGGGGAATGGTCATGGCGCTGGGGCATTTTGCCATGGCCGTGCCTTCGCTATTGTATGTCGCGCTGGGTTTGTTGATCGCAGGCAACGGTTTTTTCAAACCGAATATCTCCACCATGGTCGGGCAGTTATACGCTCAGGGTGATCAACACCGCGACGGCGGCTTTACCATTTTCTACATGGG
>JAHEDB010000360.1 GCA_024641465.1 Chromatiales bacterium
CCCGGCCCGGTCTTTGCCAAAGCGAAAGTCATCGCCCACCACCAGGTATTTGATCCCCAGCCCATCCACCAGGATACGCTGGATAAATTCATCGGCCGTCATCGCCGCCAGTCGCCGGTTAAACCGCAGGCACAGCACCCGCTGCACGGCGAAGCGGCGCAGGGCCTCGATCTTTTCCCGGAAGCGGGTCAGCCGGGCCGGGACTTTGTCGGGGACAAAATACTCCATCGGCTGCGGTTCGAAGGTGATGATCACCGCCGGTAAGCCGAGCCGTGCCGCCTCATCGGCGAGTTGGCCGATCACCGCCTGATGGCCGAGATGGATACCGTCGTAATTGCCGATGGTCGCCACACAACCATGGTGTCGCTCGCGCAAATTGTGCAGGCCGCGGATCAGCTCCATCAAACGTCATCAAACCTTACAAGGAAAAGGTTGGAAGTATAACAAGAAGTCAGGCCAGGCTTAACGAATTAAGCACTTGGGCGGTGCATAAGGTGGGTAAACCGCACCCCGAATAGCCACAGCATGGCAAAATAGGCGCCGACCCCGGCGGCGAATACCCCGCTCAGCCAGACGACCCTGGTCCAAATCCGGGCCTGAATCCAGCTTTCGGCATCCCCTGCAGCAAACCACAACACCGCACACAGTACCGTATTGGCCAGCAGGACTTGTATCCCGAGTCGTAGCCAACCGGCATCAGGTCGGTAGACCCCGCCTTTCCAAAGACCACGCAATAACATACCGGCGTTGATAAAAGACGACACTGTCGTTGCCAGGGCCAGACCGGAATGCGGACCTTCGACACCCAGCATCACCATCGGTACCACAAAGGCTACGTTACAGACCATATTGACCACCATGGCGATCAAGCCGATCCGCACCGGGGTACGGGTGTCCTGACGGGCAAAATAGGCTGGGGCCAGGACCTTGACCAGGATAAAACCGATAACTCCGAAGGAATAGGCCATCAGACTGAGGCGGGCCATCATCACGTCGTGGGCGACAAACTTGCCATGTAAAAACAGGGTCGCGAGGATCGGTACCGCCAGCACCGCCATGGCCACCGCCGCCGGGGTCCCGACCACCAGCACCCAGCGCAGGGCCCAGTCGAGGGTATGGGAGAAGGCTTTGGGGTCGGCATTGGCGTGTTTTTCCGACAGGCTGGGCAGAATCACCGTGGCGAGGGCAATACCTAACACACCAAGTGGCAGTTCCATCAGCCGGTCCGCCAGATACAACCAGGTCACACTGCCCGTCACCAGGAACGAGGCGATCAGGGTATCCAGCAACAGATTGATCTGCATCACCGAGGAGCCAAAGATCCCCGGCAACATCAGCTTGATGATGCGGCGCACCCCCGTATCACGAAACCCCCAACGCGGCAGACGCAGCAGACCCAGCCGGGCGACATAGGGCAACTGAAACCCCAACTGCACCACCCCGGCGATCAGCACACCCCAGGCCAGGGCCGTCACCGGCTCGGCCAGATAGGGTGCCAGATAGACCGCCGCCAGGATCAGGATGACATTCAGGAACACCGGGGTGAAGGCCGGGATGGCGAACTTGCCGTAACTGTTCAGCACCCCGGAGGCCAGGGCGGTAAGCGAGATAAACAGCAGGTAAGGGAAGGTAATGCGCAGCATCTGGGTGGTCAACGCCAGCTTTTCCGTCTGATGGATAAAGCCCGGTGCAAACACCAGCACCAGGATAGGCGAGGCCAGCACCGCGACCGTACACACCAGGAACAGGATTCCCCCCAGGGTCCCGGCGGTGCGACTGGTCAGCTCGGCGACCTCGTCGTGACTGCGTTTGGTCTTATACTCGGTCAGGACCGGCACGAAGGCCTGGGAAAATGACCCCTCGGCAAACAGACGACGCAGGAAATTGGGGATTTTGAAGGCGATCAGGAAGGCATCAGTACCGGCGCCGACGCCAAAGATGCGGGTAAACACCATGTCCCGCACCAGCCCGAGGACACGGGACAGCATGGTCATGGCACTGACAACGGCGGTGGATCGGAGTAGCCCCATTCTGGTATTTTAATCCTTGTTGTATTATCCGGCTAACTATCTGCTAATTAAGGAATTTCGGCGCATCTTACCCGAAGCGACCGGGTTTCGATAGGTTTGGATTCAAACGCATATTTCTCCGCCTTTTATTTCACGAGGATTGACAAACCAGGACGAAGCGTCCATAGTACGCGGCTTTCCGAATCAGCAGCTGTCAGGAGACATAACTTGGCAAACACAGCACAAGCAAGAAAACGCGCCCGTCAGGCCGAGAAGCACCGTGAACACAATGCGAGCTACCGCTCCAAGTTCCGCACCTTCCTGAAAAAGGTCCTGAATGCCGTCAAGGCCGGTAACAAACCCGCCGCCGAAGCCGCCTATAAAGAAGTGGTCTCTGTCATCGACATGACCGCCAACAAGGGGCTGATCCACAAGAACAAGGCCGCTCGTCATAAGAGCCGCCTGAATGCACGCGTCCGCGCCATGTAATCGGTTTACCGACACTGCGTTCCTGAAAAAGCCGGTTTATGACCGGCTTTTTTATTGCCCGAATTACATAAACTTGTCATGCAGGGTGAGGAAGATCTCCACCACGATGAGGATGACAATATACCACTCCACCCGCAGGGAGCGATTGGTCTGTATCAGATCGAGCAGGGTCGCCGCGGTACGGGAGATCAGCTCCAGTTTGCGCTCCAGGGCCAGGTGCCGCTCGTGCAGCTCAAACTCATCCTCCAGGCGTAAATAGATCCGCTCCAGCTCCGGGTGCTCCCAGAGCAGCTCGGGCTTTTCCGTCACCTCGACGCGCCCGACCATCTTGCCCTGGATATACAGGATGTCACCGATATATTTGATCAGATCCCGGGCCCCACGCTGTCCCCGGCCCTTTTCCTTGAGGCTGGTGGCGAGGGGCTCGACCCGGTCGAAACTCACGGCCAGGCTCTTTTCGTAGTGGCCGAGCACCACACTCTTGGCGAGAATATTGGCTACCACCTGCAGGCGTTCCAGATCAAACCCCTGCAGGTAGATGTTGGCCAGATCGATACCCTCTTTGTCCGTGTCACTTCGAACCAGGTTGACACTTTCGTCCTCGACCTCGGCAAAGGGGTCCATGATCAGGTCTTCCAGCTCCGAGAGCAGACTCATTTCCTCGACGCTGCTAAGGCCCATCATCACCACCGCCCCATAGCGAAACAGCATGGCGCAGCCATTGGCCCCGGCGGTGATGGTCAAGGGTATATTGGAGAGGGTCTGGGTGTGCTTAAAATTGCGTAATTCCAGGCGCTGGCCCAGAAACAGGGCACGGGTGGTCACCTGCTGCTGGCCGGTAAACAAGCTTTTATTCATGG
>JAHEDB010000361.1 GCA_024641465.1 Chromatiales bacterium
TCGGCCGTGGCCTGGTAGACATCATCCACCTCCAGGGCGATGTGTCCAAAACCGCTACCCAGGTTATAGCTCTCGGTTCCCCAGTTATGGGTCAGTTCCAGCACAGTATTGGCGGCTTCATCGCCATAACCGACAAAGGCGAGGGTGAATTTGCCGTCGGGATAATCCTTCTGCCGCAATAATCTCATGCCAAGCACTTCAGTATAAAAAGCGATAGATTTTTGCAGGTTGCCGACACGGATCATGGTATGTAACATGCGCATGAATCACCTCCTGATACCCGCCAGTCATTGCCTGGCGGTGGAAAAATTTACTATAGTAAGGATGGGTGTGATGATGTGGATTATACCCCTATTCTAAATTCACAGGCGAGTGTGATGAAAAAATACAATATCTGTCTGCTGTTCGGTGTGTGTTTATTAACCCCAACCCCGAGTTTCGCCTCAAATGATATCGAGTATTCATTTAACACCTGGATTACACAGGGGCAGACAAAATGGCGGCATGATGCGTCAGCTTCGAATTCTGATTATGGCACTCCAACTTCAGAGCTGGATTACCAGGGTATCGACAGCCAGGTGCTAGAGGTCGGTGCTTTATCCCATTTATCGACCGGTCATAGCCTGAGGTTCGCGGTGGGTACCGGTCTCATCAGTGGGGGAACTCTGGTGGATGATGATTATCTCAGCGCCAGTGGGGCGGCATACTATAATGCGACTCAAAGCGGTGCGCACCGCTTTTCCAGGACTCATAGTGATATCGACGGTAACGGGCTGTTTTACCTGAAGGGTGAGTTTTTACCGAAAGATTTCCAGATCAGCAATTCACTGCTTCAACTCAATCTCGGTTTCGGCTTTCACTACTGGAGCGAGGAGTACACAGCGACAGGGGTGAGGCAGGTCGAATGTACAACACTGACACATCCTGATTTGAGTTGTAACCCGGCCGGGACGGTTTCCTATACCGGCGTCAGGGTGATAACCAATAAAGTTGAATGGACCGGTTTCGGTATCACAATGGACGGCCTTTTTCCATTGAGTGATAAGTTAGGTGTAAAATTTGATGCTACCTACTATCCGTTGATGTCGCTGGTTAACGAAGATATCCACCATTTGCGTACTACGGGATCGAGTGCCCTGGCGCAGGACCCCAGCATCAGAATGACCGGTAATGGCACCGGTTATGATCTGGAGGCAACCCTGCAATATCGCTTCTCACCAAAAGCTGCCGCCCACCTGGGATACCGTGTCTGGGATCGTTGGGTCAAGGATCAGACGATTACTTTTTTCGGAGCCAGTGGGGGCGCTTCGTCCGCAACCCTGATGGATTTCAGGACACACCGCGACGGTTTTATCGCGGGTTTTGATTTTCAATTCGACTAGGTCTTCATTAACGATCTAACTTTCTGACATGGTATCGGTTACCAGTTTTTCATGTTTTTCGCGAGTCTTGTCAAACTCGATCCGGTTGCGACCGGACTGCTTGGCTTTGTAAAGCAGGGTATCAACCCGCTCAATAAACTCTTTGGATGTCTCACCAGGCAGATGCATGGCCAGCCCGGCGGAAAAGCTGGGCAAGGGCAGGCGGGTGTCGTTAAGGCGATGATAATGACCGCCAGCCTTGTTTTTCACCTTGGTAAATGCCCGTAAGGCACCTTCATGATCGGTATTGGGCAGTATGACGGCAAACTCTTCACCGCCATAGCGTGCGACCATATCGTAGTGTCGGAAGATGGACAGGACATCGTTGGCATATATTTGCAGGATTTCATCACCGACATTGTGACCGTATTGATCATTGATATTTTTAAAATGATCGAGATCCAGCATGCCCAGGGTCAGGGGTGAGTTTTCCCTTTGTGAGCGATTGATTTCATCTTCCAGACGGCGGATGAAGGCGCGCCGGTTGGGCAGGCGGGTGAGATCATCGGTCAGACTCAATACGCGCACCTGGTCCAGTTCGTGACTAAGTTGCTGACTATTGTGGTTTACCTTGTCCAGTAACTGTTTTGTTTCCGTCAGGACTGCGGCCAGGTTCGCCTGTTGGTCTAATAAACGGCCGATTTCCCTGATGGTTTGCGTGCGCAGTTCGGTCAACTCCTGTTTGTCGCTGATCTTTTGCAGCTCATCGCGTGTCGAGTTTAACTGTTGACTGAAGTCAGCGTATTGTCGTGTCGCCTCGGCGATTTTATCGGTGATCTGCGTTTGTAAATGCTGTAGCTCGCGGCGTTGCTGGTCGAGCTTTTGCCGGTACACTGAATCTACGTGTTGTTCAGTGGACAAGTTTGCCTGTGGAGTATGATCCTGATGTGTAACCAGTGGGTGATGATGGTCATGGGGAATTTTCCCCAACAACGGGGCCAGTGCCTGGCGGATGATTTCGTCATCGACATCAGACAGCTCATTAATCAGCCGTGAGGCATGTTTGATGTAGCCTTGCATGGTGGCCAGCTCCGACATGGAGATGGGCGGAATCAGCCGTTTCTGGATCAGTTTCAATTCCAGATAGAGCAGTGAGTCGCGGGGGAGTTTACGCCGATAGGATTCAATCAGGGTCAGCACCAGGGCGGTATAGCCGCGGATGATGCGATCCTGCGTATGGTCGGCCTCATGCAGAATGCGTTCTATCTGTTGATAGAGGATATTACCGGCAGGCGTTCTGGTGAGGGTTTCCAGCAGGCGCAAGGCCTTTGACGAACCATGGCAGTCAATCAGGCCATTATTATTTTCTTCATTACGTGACATCCCGACCACACACTCCCGGTCTTGCTGAAAAAACAACTTAATTTTTCATCCTGGGCCGGCTTGGTGTAGCTTCAGGGGGGATACCGGTCTACTGTTTTTTTGCGTTTCCATACTGATAAACAACAACGTATAGTGCTGGGGCATACGCTATTATGGGTACCGATTCTAACGCGAAATATGTTACAAAGGCACTAAAAATGTACATATTATCACCGTTTTACATTGGCTGGCAGAGAAATTTAAGGCCGGGAATCTCGCTCACAGACAGGACAGATCTCGATGACATCTAAAACATTACAGACCACTCGGCGATTTGCCGGGCGGGTGATTGCCGTTGATGTTGAGACGGTTAGATTACCCAATGGTCATCAGTGTGAGCTGGAGGTAATACAGCATCCGGGCGGTGCGGCGGTGGTGGTACTCGATGATGCCGGCAGGGTCTGTCTGTTGCGCCAATATCGCCACGTTGCGGGGCAGTGGCTTTGGGAGTTGCCGGCGGGGAAACTTGAACAGGGTGAGCCGCCCTTGCAGACGGCGCAGCGTGAATTGGCGGAAGAGGCGGGTGTCATGGCGCGGGAGTGGCGCGAACTGGGCGAAATCTATTCATCCC
>JAHEDB010000362.1 GCA_024641465.1 Chromatiales bacterium
TCTTCGACGAACTTGGGATTGTTATAGGCCCGTTCGGTAACGTGTTTTTCATCGGGCCGTTTCAGCAGGCCGTATAATTCACACGAGGCCTCCTGTTCGACCATATCGATGATCTCTTCAATCCACACAAAATCACTGACCCGGGCATTGACCGTGACGTGGGAGCGCTGGTTGTGGGCGCCATAATCGGAAATCTTCTTTGAACAGGGACACAGGCTGGTGACCGGTACCACGACCTTGATGTTCATTTGATGCTCGCCCTTGATGATTTCACCAATAAAGGTGACATCATAATCCATCAGGCTCTGCACACCGGAGATGGGGGCGGTCTTATTGACGAAATAGGGGAATGACATTTCGATGTGGCCTGATTCGGCCTCGAGTCTTTCGGTCATTTCTTCCATCATGTCCTTGAATGACTTGACCGAGATCTCCCGTTCGTGATTATTCAGGATCTCGACAAAGCGCGACATGTGGGTGCCCTTGAAGTTATGCGGCAGGTTCACATACATATTAAAGGAGGCAATGGTGTTTTGTTCACCGCCGGTGCGGTCAAGTACGCGCACGGGGTGGCGGATGTCCTTGATGCCAACCTTGTTGATAGGGATGCGGCGGGTGTCTTTGCGGCTTTGTACGTCTTCAATCACTTGTTCGATTACCTGGCTCATTGTTGAACTACTCTTGTTCGGTGTACTTTACACAAGCCCGTTCGGTTTCCCAAATGGTCACGGCGGAGACCTGTGCCCGTTCATCATTCAGCTTTGCCGCCAATGTCTTGTAGATATGGGCCGCGATGTTTTCTGCCGTCGGGTTGATTTTGTCAAACGGCGGCAGGTCATTGAGGTTACGGTGATCCATACTACCGATAACCTCGCGGGTGCTTGCCTTGATGTCCTTGAAGTCCACCCCCATCCCGACATCGTTCAGGACCCGGGCGATGACCTCAACCTCGACTTTCCAGTTATGGCCATGCAGTCGGCTGCATTCGCCGGTATAGCCACGCAGTAAATGAGCGGCAGCAAAATCGGTTATAACCTTAATAGTATAAAGTGCGCTCATGATAATACCTGACTGCTGGGGTAGGACTTTATGCGAGTGTTACGTGTTTGGCAAGGGGTTGTTGTCTAAATTCTTCAATTCGGGCGATTATATCATCTACGGTCAGCCCTGCATCCGCTAATAATTCATTGCGGCTACCGTGTTCCTGGAAGTTGTCAGGCAACCCAACATTAATTATATGGGTTTCAAGGTTGTTTGCCAAGATGACCTCATTGACCGCGCTACCGGCCCCACCCAGCACAACGTTATCCTCGAGGGTCAGCAGGAGATCATGGCTATTGGCCAGACTGATGATCAGATCCGCATCCAGTGGTTTGACGAAGCGCATATTGACCACGGTGGCATTGAGTCGCTGTCCGACCTCCTGGGCGATTTCCAGCATGCAGCCAAAGGAGAGCAGGGCGATGGATTTTCCCTTACGCCGCACCTCACCTTTGCCGATGGGCAGGGCGGTCATCTTGCTGATGATATCTGCGCCCGGGCCTTGTCCCCGCGGGTAGCGCACGGCACTGGGTCCCTGGTGCTCAAAACCGGTGTAGAGCATCTGCCTGGCCTCGTTTTCATCGGCCGGGGCCATGATCATCATGTTGGGGATACAGCGTAAGTAACTGAGGTCGAAACTGCCCGCATGGGTGGCGCCATCGGGTCCGACGAGCCCGGCCCGATCAATCGCAAACAACACCGGCAGGTTCTGGATGGCGATATCGTGGATCAACTGGTCGTAGGCCCGTTGCAGGAAGGTCGAATAGATGGCGACGACGGGTTTGAGGCCCTCGCAGGCCAGACCTCCGGCCAGGGTGACGGCATGCTGTTCGGCGATACCGACATCAAAATAGCGCTCCGGAAACTGCTCGGAAAATTTCACCAGACCCGAGCCTTCACGCATGGCGGGGGTGATGCCGACCAGGCGCTTGTCGAGTCGGGCCATGTCACACAGCCAGTTACCAAATACCTCGGTATAGCTGGGACCGGTACTCGCGGTTTTTTCCAGTTTCCCCGACTCAGGATGGAAAGGGCCAACACCGTGATAGGTACAGGGGTTGTCTTCCGCCGGTTTGAAGCCTTTGCCTTTTTTGGTGACCACGTGCAGGAAGCGCGGTCCCTTCAGGCTACGCAGGTTACGCAGGGTCTTGACCAGGGTGTCCATGTCGTGGCCATCGATCGGGCCGATGTAGTTAAAGCCGAGTTCCTCAAACAGGGTGCCGGGGACGACCATGCCCTTGACGTGCTCTTCGGTACGTCTGGCCAGTTCCCAGACCGAGGGGATGTTGCTCAGGACCTTTTTACTGCCCTCGCGCATGGAGGCATAGAATTTACCGGACAGCAGGCGGGCCAGGTGATTGGACAGACCGCCGACGTTCTGTGAGATGGACATGTCGTTATCATTCAGGATGACCAGCAAGTTGGCATCCAGATCGCCGGCATGATTGAGGGCCTCGAAGGCCATGCCGGCCGTCATGGCGCCATCACCGATGACGGCGATGACATTACGATCTTCATTTTTGTGTTTACTGGCCAGGGCCATGCCGAGGGCGGCACTGACCGAGGTGCTGGAGTGGCCGACACCAAAGGTGTCATAGGGACTTTCACTACGGCGGGGAAATCCGGCGAGCCCACCCTTTTGGCGCAGACTACCCATTTGTTTGCGGCGGCCGGTGAGGATCTTGTGGGGATAGCTCTGATGACCGACATCCCAGACCAGACGGTCATCCGGGGTGTTGAAGACATAATGCAGGGCGACGGTGAGTTCGATGGTGCCAAGCCCTGCCGCAAGATGCCCGCCGGTATTGCTGACGGTCTGGATCAAAAACTCACGCAGTTCATCCGACAGGGGTTGAAGCTGACTTTCCTTGAGTGCCCGCAACTGAATGGGGTCGTCAATTGCTTCGAGCAGGGGGAATGTGGGTTGTTGGGGCATCGTGTTGTTCAGTCCATCTATATATGAATGTATATCATGTAACCATCTACCAAAACATGCAAGCCAAAAGCCTTGCATAAATAATGGCTATATTACCTAGTTTTCCCGGTCGACAATATATTTGGCCAGCCAGCGTAAGGGATCGGCCTGGTTGTCAAAGCCACTCAGACTCTGCATGGCGTCATCATATAAATCCAGGGCCATTTTTCTGGCCTCATCGAGCCCTACCAGAGACGGGTAGGTGGGTTTATTGAGGGCCCGGTCTGCCCCCTGGGTTTTACCCAGGGTCTCGGTATCGGCAATTTCGTCCAGGATATCGTCCTGGATCTGGAAGGCGAGCCCGATACATTTGGCATAGTGATCGAGTTTT
>JAHEDB010000363.1 GCA_024641465.1 Chromatiales bacterium
ATGAAATGCAATCCGGGAAGATTTATTCCCGCTCACCCCGTATTACGTTGACACTCCATACGGGCTACATGTTATTGCTCGCTCCCGTAGCCCGGATGGAATGAAATGCAATCCGGGAAGATTTAATCACGCTCATCCCGTATTACGTTGACACTCCATACGGGCTACATAGGACCGTAGCCCGGATGGAATGAAATGCAATCCGGGAAGATTTAACCTCGCTCATCCCGTATTACGTTAACACTCCATACGGGCTACATAGGACCGTAGCCCGGATGGAATGAAATGCAATCCGGGAAGATTTAATCACGCTCATCCCGTATTACGTTGACACTGCATACGGGCTACATGTTTTTACTCGCTGTCCACCAACAGGCCCATGCGCGATGCCGCCACACCTGCCTCGGTACGATTGTTAACACCCAGATAGCGAAGGATCGCACTGACGTGCACGCGCACGGTATTTTCCGCCATGGCCAGTCGATTGGCGATGGTCTTGTTGGAGTGTCCCTCGGCCAGCAACATCAACACCTCGATCTGTCGCGGAGTCAGGTTTTGTCCGTCGGCATTGCCGCTCTTCGACTGCGAGGAATTGACGGTCTCCAGTACCGCCATGGGCAGATACACCCCGCCGGATAAAACCAGTTGCAGGGCATTAATAATTACGTCAGGGGTGGAAGATTTGGGGATGAAACCCTTGGCGCCCAGCTCGATGGCACGCAACACCTTGTTGCGATCCTCGGAGGCCGACATCACCACCAGCGGCGTGGCTGGCATACGGTGGCGGATCTGTTGCAGTCCATCGAGTCCTGACATACCCGGCAGGTTGATGTCCAGTAGCACCAGATCAAAATCGTCTTCGACCAACACCAGGGCCTCTTCACAACTGCCGCAGGACTGAATCGAAAGGGCATCGTCCAGTTGTTGCAAGACATGCCTCAGCCCTTCGAGAAACAGGGGGTGGTCATCGATCAGCAGTATATTCATATTCAAGGTCCATGCAGTGATGATGGCTGAGTCACAAGACTCCTGTTTAATACAAACTACCTGCTGCATTGCTGTAAATCAACCCCGCCAAAGCGGGGGATTAGCGCTCGTGGTGAGTCCGTGGGTTTCAAACACGGGATTTCGGCTACACACATGCCGGAATGACGGCATTCACAACAAGTGTCTGAAGTTAATCATCGCCCCGCAGTTTACTCATGGTCGGCGCCAGCATCGGCATGTCGCGGGCCAGCGTCATCATATATAACTCCATATCGTTGTATTCTGCCGAACCCAACTCCTGTGGAAAGGTCTCTGTTACCGCCTGACAGTGCCGGATGCGTTGTTGCAGACTGATCAGGCCAAGGTCATGACCGGAGATAAAGTGTCGCGGCCAGGTCGCAGCAGTCGCCACCTCATCACCACCCGGTCTGATCGCACTCAGCCATTGCCCGCGCAGCCATTTAGTCGCGGCAACACGATGGCAATCCGCACAGGCAAGATTCAGTCGGCCGGTTTTTTTATAAAATGATCGCTCACCGCGCGCCCATGCCGCGGCCGTCTGGGTACCCCCCTCAGGCTCAATGGGACTGTTACGGCTGAGATATTTGACATAGGCGCTTAACTGATTGGATGGCGCACTGCCGAGTGGGTACGGCGTACTGGCCTGATGTTGGCTGCGGCAGAGATTGATGCGGTCTTCCAGGCTGATGACCTTTTTCAGGCTGGCCTGATACCTGGGATAATTTGCCGCACGCCCTTTTAGATCGGGTGCTTTACCCTGTTCATGGCAATCATCACACGACCAGCCGTTAACGCCAGTTTGCCGAAATAGCACCTCACCCTGTTCAATATAACGATCCGCAAAACTGAAGTCCTCTCCGGCCACATAGAAATTGCGCGCCTCACGCTGCGGTCTGACTGGCGCTTCGACCGGGGTAGTCATCGTCGCAAGATAGGCCACGATATGCATGACCTCCTCTTTGCTAAGCAACTCATGGGTGCCAAACGGCGGCATCACGGTGTTTGGATTGTGGGCGCGGGCATCCCATACCTGTTGAAAAATATAGTCGATGCTCCGCCCTGCTTTGATATAGGTACTCAGGTTTGGCCCCACGTCACCGGCCTGTTCACCGTCGGCCTCCAGGATATGACAACTGAGACAGCGGCCCTTGTCAGGGTCATAGGCCAGGGTCTTACCCACTTTTGCATCACCAAACATCTTCGGTGGAGCCGGTCGTTCGATCGGCCGGGCTGGCCGGGCATCGTCATAAGCAATCGTCGGGTATTTTTGTGATTCCGGATTCACCATGCCGTGCTGCATATGCTCACCCTCATGCTGCATACCTCCGGCCTGATGTTGCATCTCTGGCTCGTGTTGCATGTGCCGTTGGTGACCCTGGGGCCGATGACCCTGGGCATCCGGCTCTTGCGCGAAGACGGGCAAATTCACCAGCAAGCCCCACAGGCACACTGCATACAAACCGGCTTTGTGTAACCTCAGTAAATACCGCAGAAAAAACTCCTTAACCACATCGACAAAACATTACTGACCGACAACGGCCAGGACCCGGATATATTACCACTATAGCCCCCAGGGCCAATTATTGCCCCGCATACCGTCGCCAGGTTGGCCATTTTGAGTTAGGGTAAGCACACTATTATATAGGTATAACTCCCCCGGCATGAAAAGAGTTCTCGTCATCGGTTATGTCTGGCCCGAGCCCAACTCCTCCGCCGCGGGCGGCCACATGCTGTCGATCCTGCGCCAATTCCGGCAACAGGGCTGGCAGGTCGAATTCGCCAGCCCCGCGCAGACCACCGAACATATGGTCGATCTGGCCAAGGAAGGGATCACCCAACGGGCCATTGCGCTTAACTGTGACAGCTTTGATGACTATATAAAGGGATACCAACCCAATATCGTGCTGTTCGACCGCTTCATGATGGAGGAGCAGTTTGGCTGGCGGGTCGAGGCAAACTGCCCCCGGGCCGTAAAGATACTGGACACCGAGGACCTGCAATGCCTGCGACAGGCGCGACATCAGGCCCTCAAGGCCGGGCGGGAACTGACCCAGGCCGACCTGAGCAGTGAACTGGCCAAACGCGAGATCGCCGCCATCCTGCGCTGCGACCTGTCCTTGATCATCTCCAGTTATGAAATGGCCTTGCTGCAAAACACCTTCAAGGTCGATGCCAGTCTGTTGCTGCATCTGCCCTTCATGATTGATCTGGGAAACCGCCCGAACGACACACGCGATTTCGACTCACGCCGACATTTCATCGCCATCGGCAATTTTCGCCACGGACCCAACTGGGACATGGTGTTATATCTACAACAGATCTGGCCCTTGATACG
>JAHEDB010000364.1 GCA_024641465.1 Chromatiales bacterium
GGTGGATTTTCTTTGGCAGTTCGTTGGCGGTGAGCCGGTGCAGAACCACTGGAAGGCTCACAAACAAATACCGGCACAAACCGCCGCGTCCGATGCCATGAGCAAGGAGCTGAAACGGCGCGGCTTCAAGTTTGTCGGCTCGACGATCTGTTATGCCTTTATGCAGGCGACAGGCATGGTGAATGACCATACTACGGATTGTCCACGGTATAGCGAAGTAACGGATTATTAATAGTGACGGGTGGCTGACAAATGCCGACAGACAAAAAGATAGATTACCTGGAGCTGCCCGCGCGCGATTTCGATGCGGTGCAGGCATTTTACAGTCAGGCATTTAACTGGTCATTCACTGATTATGGGCCGGACTATCGGGCGTTTAATGACGGTAAGCTGGACGGTGGTTTTTATCAATCGCAACAACACTCATCAACAGGAACCGGCGCGGCACTGATCATCCTGTATGCCAGAAATCTGGAAGAGACGCGGCAGCGGGTCATCGATAGCGGCGGTATAGTTGTGAAGGAGATCTTCGCCTTTCCCGGCGGGCGGCGCTTTCACTTTGCCGATCCGCACGGCAATGAACTGGCAGTGTGGTCAGATATTTAAGTCGCCATGCGGAAACCTGTATTGAGAGTGTGATGGAGATACCAATGAGCCAGGACGTCGCTGCCGTGATCAGGGATTATCCTGCCGTGATTCAGAAAAAACTCCTGTTCTTACGTGAGCTAATCTACAGGACGGCATCAGAACTGGTCGAGCCGGTTGAGCTGGAAGAGACCCTGAAGTGGGGCGAGCCCAGTTATGTGACTAAGCCTAAAACGGGCAGCACCATTCGTATCGACTGGAAGCGTAAATTTCCGGCGCAATACGCCATGTATTTTCATTGCAAGACAACCCTGGTCGACACCTTTAAAGAGATCCACGGCGATAAATTCAGGTATGAAGGTAACCGGGCAATTCTCTTTTATCTCGATGATGAAATCCCCGTTGCGGAATTAAAAGATTGTATTGCACTGGCCCTGACTTATCATCGCCGTCGCTAGTTCAGGCTGGCAATGTAGTTGGCAACCGCCTCAATCTCCTCATCCCTCAGTCCCTTGGCGATATTTCGCATCATTCCACCCATATCATTGTGGCGCTCACCGCTGCGAAAGTCTTTCAGTATCTTGATCAGATAATCGGCATGCTGCCCCGCCAGCGAAGGAAAATTGACGGCGGGGTTGCCCTTGCCATCCGCACCGTGACAGCCCTCACAGGCGCTGACACCCCTGGCATCAATCCCATTGTGAAAGATCGTCTGGCCTTTTTTTGCCTTGTCTTTGTCCGACGCTCCCGCACTGCGCGACAAGCTGGAAAAATACGCGGCGAGATTGGGAATGTCCTTGCCGTCGATGGCCTCGACCATCGAGTCCATGTGTTGCTCCCGACGGGCATGCGTCTTGAAGTCGGTGAGCTGCTTGATGATATAACCTTCGCCTTGGGCGGCGAGTTTGGGATAGGTCGGGTTACCGCTGGTGCCATTGCCGTCACTGCCATGACAACCGATGCAGATGATGGACGTGGCTTTGCCCGCCACCGGGTCACCACCGGCTATGGCGAGACCGCTTATAGATAAACACAACAGGACGACGGCAAGGATTTTCATGATGGTCTCCAGTCGGTTAATTTATGCTAATGCTGCCGGTCATGCCGGCCTCGGTATGCCCCTTGATGGAGCAATGTAGCGGTGAGGCCTTGAGAGTCTTGACCGGCACGAACCACCACTCGGTGATCCCATCGGGATAGACCTCGATCTCTCGCACGCTGCCCTTGACCTCGGCAATCGTCGCGCCATTGCGGCTGAGTATTTCCACCTTGCGAGTGAATACCGCGGCGGCCAGTCCCTCGGCGCTGAAATAGTGTTTTTGTTTGCTGGGGTTGGAAATGTTCAGTTTGTATAGCTTGCCGGTCTCGAATTGCAGGCGGGGGGGATAAAAGCGCAATTGATTTTGTTTATCGCCTAATTCAATTTTGATCGTAACAGGCTGTTGCGCGGTCATGTCACCGGCAGCATACAGATAGTTACTGAACAGTAGTGACGTGAGAATAAAGATAGAGTTAATGTTTGTTTGGTGCATCTTGGTGCTTCCTTGGTGTGGCAGGCACACAGTGAGTTTCATCGCATAAAAATGGGGAACCCGCGGGTTCCCCATCGCGTGATGATTAGACCTCCAGCATGCTCAGCCAGGAGTCATGCAGATTGCAGACGCTCAGTGCGTAGACCGCACCGGTTTGTCCGGACAGCTTGAAGGTGGAGATGGCCGCCTTGTCCTTGCCTGGATCAAAGATATTTTCCGCCACGAATTTGAAGTTGCTGTCGAGCAGCACGTGTTTGACGATCCAGTGTTTACCGGCCTGCATGGGATGGCCGGTGACGACGCGTATACCGGCTTCGGTTTTTTCCAGGATCGGTGAATGGGAGCCGGCCTTTTTGGCCCAGCGTCCCGGTGACTCTTTGGTATAGTAAAGGCCGCCGGCCATGTTGTTGTTGCTGATACTCTCGCCCATCCCGGCGAGTACGCCCTGCGGTGCGATGATCCCCGTCGCCGCCCCTGCCATGCCAAAGCGAATAAAAGAACGTCTGTCCATGTGAAACCTCCAGATTGTTGTAATAGGATGTAACCGCCCACGGCCTCAGGCCGGAAGCTTGTACAAATAATTAACAAGGCAGGGTGAAAAAATATTCCCGGCGTGAAAGGTATTTTCTGGGGGCGTGTTGGGGTTCGTTGTTCGAGGGCACTTGAGATGTGTGCACGGTGCGTGGGACGCACCCTACGTTTATATTTGTAGGGTGCGTCATACGCACCAGTGTTTGATTAGTTTTGAGATGTGCCATGGTGCGTCCGTCCCACGCACCACGCGAATAGATTATGGATGCGCTTTCTCAACCGGCCTGTTTCTCATCGGTGTCGGAATTATCCCTGTCCAGCAAGGCATAATGCATGGCCTCTTCCAGTTCTTGCAGGTTGATGGGCTTGGTGAGGTAGCGATAGAAACCGGCGTTCAGGCCGGCGGCGATATCGTGTTCATGGGCGATGGCGCTGACGGCAATCACCGGGATGTCCGATGTGTCTGGCTTGCTGCGCAAGCGGGCGAGGGCCTCGAAGCCGCTCATATCCGGTAGCTTGATATCCATCAAGATGAGATCGGGTCTGTGGCTACTGGCCATCTCCAGTCCGGCGGTGGCGTTGGCCGCAGTCAGCAGTTTAAGGTTTTCATGACGGGCAAAGAAACCCTCGATGAGTCGCATATTGGCCAGATTGTCTTCCACACAAAGCACGTGTTTCACGGATTTTTCCTTAGG
>JAHEDB010000365.1 GCA_024641465.1 Chromatiales bacterium
ATTCCGACCGGATTTGATCCTTGCCTGAATATGAATGTATGGCTCACTTCCGCCTGCGTTGCTAAAAGCCCGGAACGGATAGGCGCGGGTCTTGATATGGCTGGCCTCAAACAGGCCGCTGTCAGCGATAGCCTTATGCACCGTTTGTAAGATCGCAGTTATCTGCGCATCGTCAGCCAGTTGCTCAGCATATTCGACAATGATGTGGGGCATGGAGTGTACCTTCGGTCAGTTAGTCTGGGTTGCCATATTAGCAAAATCCGGGATCCGTGAGGGTGGATTTTGGCCGTCAGATTTAAAATCAAGACATTACAGCTCAAAATAGGAGCTTTTATTTTCCTCGGTTTTATGGCATAAAATATCATCAGAGAAGGGATCTGTTTTGGTGGTTTTTGAGTGAACTAGCAGACCCAACCGAAAATGGTCACATTTTTACAGATGTCAGGAAGTTTGAATATGTCGATTTCATATAACTACAATCCGGAAAAGGATGCGATATACGGCACCATCGAAGGGCGAATTACCTTTGAGGAATTTCAGCTGACCCTGGCGAAAATCACCGAAACAGAAAGTTTCCCATCCGGCACCCGGATGTTGTGGGATTTACGCAAAATGGATTTTGCAAATGTCGATTGGGATTTTATCAAGCAACTGGTCAATATCAGAGAATTGAATCCGAAAAGGGCCCGTTCCAAGAGTGCGCTGGTTGCAGACAATGATATCGATTTTGGCATTACTGAAATGTATGTATTTCAGTCGAACAGGCCAGCAGAGGAATTGATGGCGTTCAGGGATTTTGAGAAAGGGGAGAAGTGGCTGTTGGGGCAGGACTCCGGTGCCTAACTTAACAAACGCTATAATCCTTTAGTCATTCAGTAAATTAATCAGAATCTGCTCATAGATCTCCGATAACTGATCCAGCTCTTCCACCCCCACGCATTCATTGACCTTGTGAATCGTCGCATTCAACGGTCCCAATTCCACCACCTGAGCCCCTGTTGGCGCAATAAAACGCCCATCTGAGGTGCCACCACTGGTGGAAAGCTCCGTCTCGTACCCACAAACGCTTTTAATCGCCGCAGTCATGGCTTCGACCAGCTGGCCTTTGGCCGTCAGAAATGGCTGACCGGACAGCGCCCAGTTGATGCTGTAGTTGAGATTGTGTTTGTTGAGGATGGCCTCGGTGCGTTTACGCAGTTGTTGCTCAGTCACTTCAGTAGAAAAGCGGAAGTTGAAGGTGACTTCCAGATCGCCGGGGATGACATTGGTGGCACCGGTACCGGCGTGGATGTTGCTGATCTGAAATGTTGTCTTGGGGAAGAATTCGTTACCGTTATCCCACACTTCGCTGGTCAGTTCGGCCATGGCGGGCGCGAAGCGGTGTACAGGGTTGTCGGCCAGGTGGGGATAGGCGACATGGCCCTGTTGCCCGTGCACAGTCAGCACGCAACCAAGCGAACCGCGTCGGCCGTTTTTGATCACGTCACCGACCTGGCTGTTGCTCGTGGGCTCGCCGACCAGACACATATCCATTTTTTCACCGCGCGCTTCCAGGTGTTCGACAACCTTGACGGTGCCGTCGTGGGCCGGGCCTTCTTCGTCGCTGGTGATCAAGAAGGCGATGCTGCCCTTGTGATCGGGGTGGTGTGCGACAAAGCGTTCGCAGGCGGTGACCATGGCGGCCAGCGAGCCTTTCATGTCGGCGGCGCCGCGACCATAGAGTTTGCCGTCTTTGATCGAGGGCGTGAAGGGGGGAGACTGCCAGTTGGCTTCCGGGCCGGTGGGGACGACGTCGGTGTGACCGGCGAAGGCGAATAGCGGTTTTTCTGTACCGCGTCTTGCCCAGAAATTGTGAACATCACCAAACTTCAAATCTTCGATCCTGAAACCGATGGCCGCGAGGCGTTCACACATCAGTGCCTGACAAGCGGCATCTTCAGGGGTGACGGAACGGCGACTGATAAGGTCTTTGGCGAGGTCGAGTGTGTCGGACATAAAATTAGTTTAGCGCCTTTTTGTAATCGGCTTCCTTGAAACCGATCAGGGTGGTTTTGGTTGTGGTGATGACGGGCCGTTTGATCAGGGTGGGGTTGGTCAGCATGAGCGAAATGGCCTTGTTGGCATCGAGATCTTTTTTGTCCTTGTCAGCGAGTTGTCGCCAGGTGGTGCTGCGCGTGTTGAGCAGCACCTCCCAGCCAACTGCGTCGGACCACTGTTGCAGATCGGCTTTCGTGATACCGTCCTGCCTGAGATCATGAAACTGATAGGCGATGTTGTTTTGATCCAGCCACTTGAGGGCCTTTTTCAACGTGTCACAGTTTTTGATGCCGTAGACTGTTGTCATTGTGTCCTCAGTGAGTTTGTGTTTCTCATAGTGACAGGTCTTTGCGAGGAGCGGTAGCGACGAAGCAATCTCCAGCTATAAGGTTCTGAACTGGAGATTGCCGCGGCCCAAAAATCGGGCCTCGCAATGACGGGTAGTCTTAAATTTCGCGCAACAGTTCGTTGATGCCGACCTTCGAACGGGTCTTTTCATCCACCTGCTTGACGATCACCGCGCAGTACAGGCTGTACTTGCCGTCATTGGAAGGCAGGTTGCCGGATACAACAACCGAACCGGCAGGGATGCGACCGTAGGTGATCTCGTCGGTCATGCGGTTGTAGATGCGGGTGCTCTGGCCGATGTACACACCCATGGAGATCACCGAACCTTCCTCGACGATTACCCCTTCGACGACTTCAGAACGCGCGCCGATGAAACAATTGTCTTCGATGATGGTCGGTGCGGCCTGTAACGGCTCCAGCACGCCGCCGATACCGACGCCGCCGGACAGGTGGACGTTTTTGCCGATCTGCGCGCAGGAGCCGACCGTGGCCCAGGTGTCGACCATGGTGCCGGAATCGACGTAGGCGCCGATGTTGACATAGGAGGGCATCAGTACCACGCCGGAGGAAATATACGCGCCCTTGCGCACACTGGCGGGCGGTACGACGCGCACACCGGAGGCGCGAAAATCGCGTGAGTTGTAATCGGCGTATTTTGAGGGGACCTTATCGAAATAGTTGGTGAAGCCACCCTTCATGAATTCATTGTCTTCGATGCGGAAGGACAGCAGCACGGCCTTCTTCAGCCATTCGTTGACTACCCAGCCCTTACCCTGTTTTTCTGCGACCCGCGCTTCACCCTTGTCGAGCATGCTGAGCGCCTCGTCGACGGCCTCTTTGACCATGGTGTCGGCGCTGCGCGGGGTGATCTCGGCGCGGCGTTCAAAGGCTTCTTCAATAATCTTTTTAATATCACTCATTTATAAGCTCCAAAATTTCAGGCAGGGTGGTGCGAGT
>JAHEDB010000366.1 GCA_024641465.1 Chromatiales bacterium
TGTATAGTGTGTACAGGTGGCTGAATAATCGGCAAATTATGCTGTATAGTCCCAAGGACAACCAGGCTGTCGATGCCGTGTTGGGCCAGAAGGAAGGATACGGCCCTGGCGTCATCTTTGTTGTCTGCATACACAAGGTATTGTTTTTTTGCATCCAGCGTCGGGATGCGTATGCGCATCATCGATAGTGGAATATGTTTGGCCTTATCGAGACTGCCTTTCTTGAATTCATTGGCTGTGCGGATATCCAGGATGATAGAGTTATTATACAGGTTGGCCTTTAAACTGTTGAGATGAACATTTCTTATCAATGGCGTGACGAGTAATGACAGAAAATCATCTTTTTTGAGACGCATCAGTGTCCCGTTTTCCTGCATCGTGACGCTTGCATTACGCTTGCAGTTGGTGATGAGGGCCTCTTCTCCAAATCCATCACCTTCTGTTAACTTCGCCAGTCGTACCTCTTCCGATTTTGCAGTAGGACGCATTGATACCGTGCAACTGCCATCTTTCAGAATGTAATAATAGTCACCATCGTCGCCCTGACGGATTATTGCCTCACCCTTTTGTGCATGAATTTCTTCCATGCTCATAAGAACTTTTTGAATGTTTGTCGTGGGTAGTTTCAGAAAGGCGCGCGATTGCAGAAAACGCATCATCCAGTCTGTCGCATGTGCCGCTACATTGATTTCGGTGACTTCATATTCACCGGAAGGGTTTTCGTCCAGTAGGATCTCCAACAAACTGGAGTCGATATAGAGGAGGCTGGATGCAGTTTTGGTTCTTGCCGTTACAGACCTGGGGACATCGTCCGCGAGCGGAAATTTGGCCTCGACGGATTTACCTTTGATTAGTTTTTTGCGGGTTTTGCCGGCCGTTGTATATTCTACCTGGCCGGATAGTAGATAGATGGTCTGACCGTCGTCCTCACCCTGGCGAAAGATGATTCGACCAGTAGGTAAATTCTCGACGCGTGATTTGCTGATAATATCATCAATTTTATCAGGGGTGAGTTTGCCCAAAGGACTCAGGCCCTTTAGTGCTTGTTTATCAATTGCCTTATTCAGTGACGCCATTTAGATATTTTTGATGATTTTGCTTAATTAGTAGTCAAGATAATGCGTACCGAGTGGCCGCCAGCTTGAGGTATAGATCAACCCATCTTCCACCTAAAAATAGCGCAGAGATACTGGACCTGATGTGATATATCTCACAAATGCTGTGATTAAACTAATTTGTAGACGGTATTACACTTTTTAGGAGGGTAAAAAGTCAATTGGGTAGGTCACCGTGATGGTATTAACCTGTTTGGTGGCGAACCGGAATAGCTTGACCCTGGCGACAAGCTTGTGTTCCAGCGAGGGATTATTCAGTTGACTGGAGATAATCCGACAATTCGTTACCCTGCCATCCGCAGCGATGGTGAGTTCCAGCACTACCTTACCTTGCAACCCGGGGTCTTTGCGTAAAGCCCTATTGTAAAGACTGAAAATGGCGCCTTTGTTTTGCTCAAATACGAGGGCGATTTCTTCCTCGGAGCGGGCGGTGCGGCTACTTTCCCTCTGTTGGCCAGTTCCTCCGGCCCCGCTTATATTGCTTTTTACCGTGGTGTGGCTTCTTCCGGTAAGCTGTGCACCACCTGTTTGCTTCGAGAGGGAACTTGTGTTGATACCACCGCTGCCCTTTTGGGCGCTCTGACTAATTGATGGTTTGCTGCTGGTTGTCCGTGATGTATCAGCCCTGGCCAGGGGCGTGTTATCTGAAAGTGCTGACATGTCAAAGGCATTTTGCAGGGCGCTCAGTTCACTTTTCATTGCCATGAGTCCACTTTGCTGAGCCTTTTGTTTGGCTTGCTGTGTCTTCTTCGCGGCCTGTCTGGCGACCTTCTTCTTGGTGATCCGCGGCTTGGCCTGGGGAATGACGGGTGCCTGTTTTTGTTTCTCGATGATCAGTTTGGCAAGGCGCGGGGACACCTGTTCGAGCCTTTTTTTCTCGGGCGCCGGTGTCGGCAGGTAGGGGATAATGACACTGACAATGACGGCCACTATCAATGATAGCCGCAATATTCTTTTAAAGCGTTGATCATTATCCGTCTCTGACCAGGGTAAGACGGGATCATGCCAGTAATAATTCATTGTGGTCATGGCGGCTATTTCTGCTCAGGCGTCTTTTGCATAACGGCAAGGGAGATATTCGAATACTTTGCCGTGGCGCAACTGAGCATTATTTTTTTGAGAAGCTGATAGTGTATCTGTTTGTCACCCATGATGGTCACACCACGTTTTGAGGCCGGCTTGTCGTCTTTACGCTGTTGCGATTCTGCATCAAGTCTTTGTAGTTGCTGTATCAACTCCGGGATGATCGGGTCCTTGCTTCTGGCGATGGCATCTGTGTTGGCAATAGTTTTGCCCTGCAATAACACGGTATTGTTATTAACCATGATGATGACATTTTCTTTTGGTCGTTTGTCGGTCGTCGATTCGGGCAGTTTAATGGCTTTGGGACTGGGCAGGATCTCGGAGTCCGCCGCACTTACCAGCAGAAAGAATACCAGGATGGTGAAAATATCCATCAGTGAAACCATATTTAACGACGCAGACTTGTCGCCGCGACGTTTGTGGTGTCGTTCCATTCTGATTGTGCGTCTGGAGTCTTTCATAATTATATATGGTTATTTTGGCGCATCGCCGATGGATATTGCAGGAAACAGTTCCGCTTCAATAATGCTGCCTTCCTTGAAGGTGAAATAGGTGCGCGAGGCATCCATGGCCTGAACCAGAACCTCGTACGGGATATTGGCCTCAGACAGGATGGTGATGGCCTGTTTGTCTTCGTACTTTGCCTTGACCTGCAACAAAATTTGCGACAGGAGCTTGAAGTTGTGCTGTCCCTGTTGCAGCGGGATATTTTTAATGATGCTGCTCCCATTTTGTACCGTAATCGATTGTTGCCTGATGATCATTTTAAGATCAAAGGCCGCCTTCTGATTGCCTGCACCGGCACTTTCAGGACTGGGCAAATTGAGTTCGAGTATCGTCAGATGGCTGAATACGGCTGTCATCAGCAGAAAAGGCACCAGCACGACCATCAAATTCATGAAGGCCGTGATATTGAGTTCCGTGGTGGTCGTGGGTCTACGGATACGCCGACGTCGCATGCTAGTTTCCTGGCGTCTTACGCTGCATCATCAGGTTTACAAACTTAACCACCGCCATTTCCAGACTGTCGACGATCTCGGTGGTCTTGGTCTGTAATACCGCAAAGAACAGCAACAGCGGGATGGCGACAATCAGGCCAAATGCCGTGGTGTTCATGGCGACGGAAATACTG
>JAHEDB010000022.1 GCA_024641465.1 Chromatiales bacterium
TCCTGCGCAGCGGCGAATACAAGGACAAGGTGATTATCCGTCAGATCAAAATAGACGATCTCAAAAGCCTCGTTGATTTCGATGGGTCACGTATCGAGGCCGATCACCTGACCGGCCGCTATCGCGCCTGGGTCACCCCGACCCTGGTTTTCCTCAACCACGACGGCAAGGAACTCGCCCCCAAACTCGTCGGCATCGGTACCGAGGGTTTCTTTGCCGGTGATATCGATAACGCCATCGATACCGCCCTGTTGAAATTACGCCCGCTCGCACTCCATTAAATACACGCCTCAGTAAGCCACCCACACAGCGGGGCGTTTCTTGACAACATCTATTTTGTACGAATAGTATCGAACTAAAGACTAAGACGGCGCACCCATGCCGGTCGAGGATCGATGCCCAGGTTAGCGGTGCACAAGACGGCAACAAACAGGGTTAAAAAAATAATAATAGGGGAACAGCATGGCGCTTCACGTATTATCGCCCGAGCTCGGGGGCGGAGCTGGATTGATGCGACTCATCATCGGCCTGGCGATACTTACCGGCAGTCACCTTGCCCGGGCCGAGGTGATGCCACCGATGGATCACTCACATCATCACCAGCACGCCAGTATCGAGCTCAAACGCTCCACCGCCAGTTATGCCATTCCCACTGTCTCGTTGCTCAACCAGCATGGCAAGACGGTTTCCCTGGCCGGACTCCTGGCCACCGATAAACCGGTATTGCTCAACTTCATTTACACCAGTTGCACGGCGATCTGCCCGGCCCTGTCGGCCACCTTCACCAGCGTCCAATCCAAACTGGGACAGGATACCGGACGAGTGGTCATGCTCTCCGTCTCCATCGACCCGGAAAACGACCGACCGCGCGAGTTGAATAACTATGCGCAGCGCTTCAAGGCCCAGCCGCAGTGGTCCTTTCTGACCGGCAGCCAGGCACAAAGCATCGCGGTGCAGCAGGCCTTTAACACCTATCGCGGCGACAAGATGAATCATGCCCCCGTTACCCTGTTTCGGCCCGGGGCCAAGGCCGCGTGGGTTCGCTACGACGGTTTTGCCAAGGCGGACGATCTGGTGCGCGAGGTCCGCGCCGCCTTATCCAACTAGTTGCGAGGAATTATGCGTAAATTCTCCCTGTTCATGTTAAGTGTGCCGCTGTGCGCGATGTTGTTCGCTTCCTGTACACAGGATGTAGACAAAACAGCAAGAGTCCCCCTGGACTTCTACAAGCTGGGCTTTGACTTTGGCAATAATCTCGCCGATGTCAGACAACGGGGCCAGCAGCTCGATCAAGACGCCCTGCTCCGCGGTATCAAGGATGCTCTGGCCGGGGCCAAGCTGGGACAGGAGCAAACCCAGACCTTCCTTACCGCATTGAGCCAGTTGCTCGCCACCCCACAGCCACGCGACACCGTGGCGCCGGCGCGTGGCAAGGGGTTTATCGATGATTACGCCAAACTCAACGCCAAACGTCAGGGCGTGGTGACCACCACCAGTGGCGTGCAATATGAAGTACTGAAGAAGGGCAGCGGCCAACAACCGAAGGCAACCGACACGGTCATGGTCCAGTATCAGGGCTCACTCACCAACGGCACGGTATTCGATGGCACCTACGAAGACGGCAAGCCCGCACCGATGAAGATCGATGAGGTTGCCGTGCCCGGTCTGAAAGAGGCGCTGTTGTTGATGCACCCCGGCGACAAGTGGCGCGTGGTCATCCCACCCAACATGGGCTTTGTCAATTTCGGCAACAACCGCCTGCGTCGGCGCGACCTGATCTATGAGATCGAATTGCTCGCCGTTAACCCCGCCAAGTAAGGCTCACACGACGGCTTGCCCCACGCAAGCCGTCGCGTTTCGTATTCAAGGCACGATCCGCCCACCCTCGGCCACCAGCCTGACATAATCGGGGGCGGCATAGCGCTGGATATTGCCACCGCGTACGGCATAACGCTGTTGCGGGCCGAGACTCATCCTGCCGTAGAAGGCGACATGGCTATCGGGGTCGACCTGTTCGGTACCATCGCTGTATTTATCCGTCAGGGTCTCCAGCATCTCCAGCACCTGTTCACCACTAAGGGGTACGGCGGGTCGGCGTACCTCCTGGGCACGTATTCTGGAGAGGGCGGCATTAAACAGATAGCAGGCGGCATAGGCATCGGCCTGCAGGCGCAGTTCCCTCGTGCCGACCGGCAGGTGGTGTTGCTGCAACCAGTGCTGCAGACGCACCCTGGCGATCTCACCCTGCACACTCAGATCATCAAACAGGGAGACATAGGCGACGCGGCGTTTCCACGCCAATGGCAAGGCAACACTGCCGGGCGGCGCCAGTAGCGCGGACAGGTAGACCTGACCTGCGGGTGGCTCGGCCCTGGTACTGACCAGTTGTTCGATCTCATCGGGGCGTAACCACAACATCACGGCATCCTGCGCCGACAGGCCGGTCAGGGCTGAGGACGGTGAGGTCAGGCGCAGGCGGCGATCCTGACCACCGAGCGGGACCTGTGCACGCGCGGTCTGTGCCGCAATTCGGCCGCTGTCATCACTGTATATCTGTACCAGGCCTGGGGTACGCTTCTTGGTTTGATCTTTTAGATAGTGCGCCAGCAGGCGCGCCTCCAGGGTCAGCCCTGGAGAATAATAAACGGAGTAATAGGCCGTTTGCCCCGCGCCCCGAGTATCGTTATCCGGGGCGACCTCCACTGAGGGCAACAGACAGGGCAGGGTCTGCGCCTCACAAAATGCCTGCACCGGTTGCCAACGCGCGCCACCGACGCCAGACACCAGTGCAAACACCGGTTGCTGCCGATAGAAGTCGGCCAACTGACTCGGCCAGTCGCCAGCCTCTCCCGTCAGACGCCACTCGTGCAGGCGAATGGGTCTGCCCAGGGGCCGGATCGAGCGCAGCCAGGCGCGCACTACCCCCAGTACCGCCTCGGCCCTGGCAGCTGGCACATCCGGCGTGATCACCGTCGCCACCTGCAGGCTGCCGTCCCGACCGAGGCCGGGGCTTGGCTGGCTGTTGAGCTGACGCAGGTACGCGGTCAGGGCCGACACGGCCTTATCATCCAGGGCGTAGCGCATCATGGGTGGCGACAGCGGCCTGCCTGCGGGGTCCACGCCCTCGCGCAGGGCGCGCGCCAGGCTTTTCTCATCATAGGCCGGGCGGGTCAGGGCCCGTTGCCAGGCCTTGTTGGGGACATAATGATGACTGGGGTCGAGAAAGGAGTTGGCAAACTTTGCGGGTTTGAACAACACGGGGCCGGCGATGGGCACTACCATAACAATGCGCTCCACCTGCCCTTCGACACTGCCCATGCCACTGCGTCGGTGACAGGTAGTACAGGCCGCGTGCGCCCCCTCAAGGGTAAAACCCTCGGGGCGTTGCGCGCTCAGGGGGGTGCCATCCGGCAAAATACCCTGTTCATAAATGCGACGGCCCGCTTCGACCAGGGCCGCCTCACTTGCCGCATACGCGCCTGTGCCGTTGAGCCCGGCCAGGGCGAGACCGAGCGCGAGTAAGGTTCGGAATTTCATTACTCCGGCTTGTTACTCTTCGCCGTCTCGGCCTTGACCGATTTGGGCTCGCTAACAGACACCAGCTCCACGTCAAAGATCAGGGCCCGATGGGCCAGCGGGCCGCGATCGTTATAGGCCAGTTCGGTGGGTACAATTAACTGGATCTTGCCCCCTTCCTTGATCAGTTGCAGACCCTCGGTCCAGCCCTTGATCACCCCGTCGAGGGGGAAACTGGCCGGACCGCCGCGGTCATGGGAACTGTCAAATTCCTGCTTATTGGTCAGGGTACCGCGATAATTGACGCTCACCGTATCCGTCGCCCTGGGTCGCTTGCCCTTGCCCGGCTCGACGATCTTGTATTGCAAACCGCTGGCCGTGGTCTTCACGCCGGGTTTGGCCTTGTTCTCCTCCAGAAATTTCTTGTCCTGGGCGATATATTTCAGCTCCATGTCCCGCTGGATGGAACGCTGCTGGGCGACGATCTTGCCCTTCAGTTCGCGTAATACTGTCAGCATTTCCGGTTGCGACAGCTGTGGCTGACCGCCCTTCAGGGCATCCTCGATGCCCTGCACCACGGCCTGCGGGTCGAGCGTGACGCCCTGTTTTTTAAAATCACCGCCGATCTGGTAACCCAGACTGTAATTGATGCGTGTGGTCTTGTCCTTGATATCGAGTGCCGACCGGCTCGTCTCTTTGCCGGTACTGGACATGTCGATGGGTCCCGCGCTGGCCACCGCGAAGGGCAGCAGCAAAAGTGATAGTTGGATGAATGAATGGATGCGCATGTTCTGACTCCTGCAATTTGCCGGTAAAACGGCTTACCGGTCGCTTTTCTTTTTTATGCTATGAAAAATCAGGGCCGTCTATTGACGGCCCTGACACTACTGCTTTGCTAATCGCTTACTGGGTGATACACCTTTCAGCCGATATTACGGTACCGCATTACAACCTGGTGAGGTGGCCTTATCACCCACACAGAACGGGACCATCATCTCGTTGTCTTCGTGCTCGACGATGTGGCAGTGCCATACATACAGGCCGGCCAGATCAAATGTGGCATTCAGACGTGTGACGAAGCTGGGATAGGCGATGACCGTATCCTTCCAGCCGGTCTCGGTGGCCTCGGGGGCGCCGATCACACCTGACAGCGCTCCGGTGACCGGATCGAAGCCTTCACGCTCCTTGACCATGAACTTGACCAGGTGCATATGGATGGGGTGCGCATCGACAGTCCAGTTCCACAGTTCCCAGGTCTCGGTGGCATTCACCGTCGGGTTGGTCACGATGGGGTCGGACCACAGGGTGACCGCCCCGCCAGCCCCGCCGTTCTGACCCAATACCGCGGCCTTGGGCGCGAACGGCAGAGAAGCGGCAAGCTTGCCATTGGTCATTTTCACACAGGTGCCTGGATTCAACGGATCCGGTACAGAGGCATCGTCCTGGGAGACTTTACCTGCCGGACTCACTCTGGCGCAGATCACATTGGACTCTTCCTCCATCAGCGCCAGGTCACGCGGATTGGCCTTTAACGGGCCATTGGCGGGATCGGTCGAATCGGGCAGGCTCAGCACCAGGTTCTGCGGTGCCGTGGCAGGGGTCGCACCGGTCGGATCGGTCGGGCTCAGGCCATTGAGGCCGACATTCACTACGAACTCCATGACCTGACCGGAGGTACCGGTATCGGCAGGGATGTCGGGGAAGCCGCCAAAGGGCCAATCGGGCGCGGTATTGATCATGCGCACGTGGGTGCCGGGGGCGAGACCGCTGAAGTCGACGATCACATCGGCGCGTTCGGCCAGCCCCATTAACAGGGCAGTCTGCGGATCGGTAGCCGCCTGTGCAACACCTGCGTTACCGTTACCCGGCAACACGGTGCGGAAACCGGTCTGCACCTTGACCACCTTGGGCATCAGGCTCTGTTCGGCACCGATCTGATAGATAGGCACTTCCTGAGCCGTCACCAGATTGGTCACGGGATCGACCACGAACATCGACAGGTTAAGGAAACGCGAGTTACAGCCGTTCAACAGACGGAAACGGTACTGCGCCTGGGCCACATCCAGCTTCGGCCAGGAGACGCCGTTGACCACCATCACGTTGAAAAAGGCCTCGGGGTTCCAGGCGGTGGCGATGTCTGAAGGTAGCGGTGTACCCGTCAGCGGATCCACTGAACCGATGGTATTGATGTTCAAACCGGCTTTCTGGTTGGCCTTGGTACCGGCTGTCTGACCAGTACCCAGGCCTTCGAAGAAGGCGCGGTTGGCCGGATAGAACAACGAACCATCGATGTTGAAGGAACGGTCCTGGATCACGATCGGTATCTCACGATATTTGCCGCGACCGGTCAGGTTGGTTTCTGCCAATGTTTCACCAGCCTTTGGCGCCGGGCCTGGCAACACACCAGTCAGCAGACCACTTTCACCACCAAGGGCATTGCCATCACGGATCAACCAGAAACCGGCCGGACCGGCATAGACGTTGCTGCGGGTCATGCCGAGGGTATGGTCGTGATACCACAGGGTGGTGGAAGGCTGGGTGTTGGGATAAGTAAAGCTCGCCACCCCGGGACGGGCCGGGTTATTGGTGACAGTACCATATTTATTCACCAGACTACCGATCATGGAATAGCCAACAGGAATGTTATTGGCGTTGGGCAGCCACCAGGCTTCAGGGTAACCATCACTCTCCGAGCCCACGTGGGCACCGTGGACGTGGGTGATGATCGGCACCGGACCGTTATACGGCGTAGCCAGGATCGCGCCATTGCTTAGGGCAGGGCGGCAATCCTTGGTCTTGGCCGGATTGGTACAGGGCAGTTGCTCTGGATTGGCCCAGTGCAGGGCACGGTCCACCGTCAGCAGATGCGGCAGGAAGTTACAGGCAGGGTCGGTTGCCGGTGAGGCGCTAGCCTTACAGGTCAGTGGATCAACCACCAGGTCATTAAACCAATCCACCGTGGTCGTCACATTGGAACGGTTTTCCACTGTGTAGGCCGGGTAGTTGAACTGCGAGTTTGCGGCAGGCGCCACTCCCACACCACCGCCCAGTACAGTGGAGTCAGGCAGTGGATCGCTCACTGGGCCATAGCTCCACACCTTGGTAGGCGGGTAAGCATCGGCACGCCCGTTGATGGTGTTCCAGAGCCCACCAGGCAGGATCTGCTGACTGAACTGACGCACCGCGATGTCATAGTCATTGGCGACACCAGTGTTGTTCATCACCGGCGGAATCACCAAGGGTGTGACATATTTTGGTACGGTGGTTGGATCAAGCGTGCCGCCCGGAACGGGTGCGGCTGGTGTTATGGATGCATATAAAGTTGTACACATTGCGACAACCAGCGTGGTGGTTATTTTTTTTCTATTGGCCCCACCTAGGCCATAGTCATTTTTATTTTTCATTTTTATTTTCCATCCCTTCTTTAGTCTGTGCATATCAGAATTAACACATCTGTACCTCTCTACTCTCCATCGTCAAACAGATGTGACCTGTTCAGATCAACAATCCTCATTCCATACTACTTGTACGGGACATGTGCGTCAATTTGCCGCAGCATAATAATATTTTAGGGTCAGAGTAAAAATAAAATTTAAATTAGAAATAATTTTTTGTCGGGCGAAAATTAAAAATTTAAAATCAATTAGGGTCAGAGTAAAAACTCATCAGTCATTCTTTGCCTGACCTTTGGACCGCGTTTCAATTCGACGACACGCCGACCGGTAAGTGTTTCGATCTTTTCCTTGAACCTGTCGTCACCTAACGCCAGACCTTTATTGGCAGAACGCCGAATCTCTTGCAAAACATCTTCTTCCAAACATTCGTCAAATAATTTTTGATATTGTGAAACGCGTTGTTCTGTCGTCGCACCCAACTCCAGATAAGCCGGATGAGGCGTCCATAATTTCACATCTTGCCCGTTGCCATTGGCGCGATAACTGGACCATCTATAATCTACTGGTGATGAC
Organism: Chromatiales bacterium; assembly: GCA_024641465.1. Classification (GTDB taxonomy): domain Bacteria; phylum Pseudomonadota; class Gammaproteobacteria; order UBA6429; family Thiohalophilaceae; genus JAHEDB01. The sequence goes on from JAHEDB010000022.1 coordinate 7,485, forward strand.
ACCAGTCCTGCCCTGACAGGATTCATCTCAATATAGCGTTGGCAAAGCAACAGATAATTATTCTCTTCCACAACACAGGATCTGAACCGTCCCTCCCACAAGGTCCCTGTGCGCCGGTACGTAGTATTGAAGTAACGAACATATAGCCGCCCAGTCGTCTGCATCAATTTCGATATCCCATCCGCACTTGTGGGGGTCATGAGCAGGTGGACATGATTCGACATCAATACCCAGGCATGAATCGACACCTGGTATTGCCGGGAATATTCCGTCAACCAGTGTACATACGCGGTAAAATCTTCATCTGATAAAAAGCAGGCCTGGTGGTTGTTACCGCGCTGGATAACGTGTTGCGGTAGCTCAGGCAAACAGAGACGTGGCAAACGCGCCATTGTTCCCCCTACTAAAACTTAAGTTAAATAATTAAAATATACTGAATATCGGAGATATCATATTTAAATATTTTTTACTCCGTGTAAGAATTTTAATCTCATCCAGGCTGTACGGTTAGTGACATTTGTTACAATCAAAGTACAGTTGTTGTCAGGAAGATAAACTCCCCCAACCAATCCTGATCAAATATTCATCATTACCCTACAGCAAAAGCATGCAACAAGCGGTGAACTTTTCTGCCGTGTACGACACTAAGGTTTCAGTAGCATGTCGATACCGTTGATATTACAAGCGGGCTGTAGGGTAATGTCGTCAGGAACTGAACCAGGAATATGAGACACCGATACAACAACTGGCCGCGATCACTGCTGGCGATACTGGTTCTTACCAGCCAGCTCTCCACCACGCCTGAACCGCGTGCAGTGGCAGACTCAAGCAGCAGCGCCACATTCAACACTGTCCTGTTCCTGCCACTATTGACCCATCGCGAAGAAGCGGTCGACACAAGCCGACAACCCACGGGCGCACACCATGCGCATATAACGGACACCCTCGCATATTATTCCCTGCCACTCACTCATCGCCATGATGATTCGGTTTATCACAACGGCACTCACCACGCCTATCACGCCAGGGCGCCACCCCTTGCCATCTGATGAATAGCGGAGCAAACGACATTGCACGTCAGTCACGACGTGCAATGTGCACCGTATCGCCACAAATCAGACTTTCAACTATCTGGAGAACACCACATGATTAAACAAATCGTCAGTCGTCACATGGAACTTGATCAGGAGCTCAAGACAAAGGTCGCCCACTTGATCAACAGGATTCCACGCTATGATCTCAATATCACCAGCATCCGCGTCATTATCGAGGACGTCAACGGCCCAAATAAGGGTGGCATAGATATGCGTTGTCATCTTTCGGTACGGGGTGCGCACAAGCTGGATATCGAGATCGAGGAGATCGATGAAAACTGCTGGCAGGCCGTCAGCCTCGCCTTCCAGCGCCTGAATCTGGTCCTGTCGAAAATTCATCTGCAACGTCGCTTCATGCGCACCAACACCGCCAGCCTGACAGGGCAGCGGACAAACCGATGGCCAAAGCACTAACTGGTTGATCTGTACCCCAGACTAATCCTGGCAATCACGCATATATAAGGATCTGTGCATGCATACTGCACACTATCCTGATATACAATGCCAACGGCGCTATTCTGGCACTCGCAAAACGGGTGCCAGATACTAACTATCGGTTACCACAACCAGCCTGTTTTTAAACCATCAAGAGTAGCGAGAACGAAACTATGTTACAGGCCGCAAACGACACGCACGCAAACCCGCATGCCCTGACGCCCATCGAACGAAGGGCAACGGCCTCGCTTGGTTTGATTTTTGGTCTGCGCGTACTCGGCCTGTTCATGATCCTGCCGGTGTTTTCCCTCTACGCCCATCAACTGACCGGGTTCACCGCGGCGCTGATGGGCCTGGCGATCGGCGCCTATGGCCTGAGTCAGGCGCTATTGCAGATCCCCTTTGGCATGTTGTCGGATCGGATCGGTCGCAAGCGGATCATCTATACCGGACTCGTGCTGTTTGCGATTGGCAGCGTGGTCGCGGCCATGTCGGATTCCATCTACGGCGTTATCGTCGGTCGGGCATTGCAGGGCGCCGGCGCCATCGCGGCGACCATCATGGCCCTGCTTGCCGACCTGACGCGCGACTCCGTGCGCACCAAGTCCATGGCGATGCTGGGGGCCAGTGTCGGTCTATCCTTTACCCTGGCGCTGGTGCTGGGTCCTTTATTCAATCACTGGATCGGAGTACAGGGTATTTTCTGGCTGACCGCCGGCCTGGCCGTGTTTGCCATGCTGGCGACACGTTTTATCGTGCCCGATCCACAGCAGAGTCCGGTGCATGATGATGCCGAGGCCGTGCCCGGACAATTTGGCCGCGTGCTGCACGACCGGCAATTGCTACGTCTCAACTTCGGTATCTTTGCCTTACACGTACTCATTACCGCCAACTTCGTCGTCCTGCCGCTGCTGCTGCGCGATAGCCTGCACCTGCCACCGGCCCACCACGCCTGGCTGTATCTGCCGGTACTGTTCCTGTCCGCGATTGTGATGTTATTTGTTATCGCGATGACCGAACGACGGCACCTGCACAAGCCGGTGTTTATCGGCGCGATTGTGCTGATGGGCCTGGCCGAGACAGGGCTGTGGTTTTTTCATCAGTCGCTGGTCAGCGTCAGCCTCCTGTTGTTTGTTTTTTTTACCGGCTTCAACCTGATGGAAGCGAGCCTGCCCTCGCTCGTCTCGCGCATGGCGCCGCCCGGCAGTAAAGGTACCGCCATGGGGGTCTACAGTAGTTCGCAGTTTCTTGGCGCCTTCGTCGGTGGCGGGGCCGGGGGTTGGTTGCTTGGGGTATTCGATATCGGCGGGGTGTTTGCCGCCTGTGCGGGCGTCACGCTGATCTGGTTAATCGTCGCCGGTGGCATGCAGGCGCCGGTGCCTAAAAAGGCCGGCGTATCCGCTACGCCGGCCGGTTAATAACCTGAAACCTAGCAACAACCCGCGGGGCCACAACCACAACCGCCGGGCTTCACACCTTCAATCGTCGCGGAAACAACATAGTCCGTGACATTGTGGTCCGGCGCCCAGTCGCGAATAAAATCCTTTGAGGCGTCTTTCGGCTGAATGCTCACCCGTTCAAATCCGGTCGCCACGATCATGGCTTGCAGGTCATCAATCAATGAGGCGTTACCCATGCAACCGGCGATCAGCAGCGGATCACTGCGCATCGCCTCCGGCAGTTCGATGGTCGCCACCACATCCGAAATGGCTAGGCGGCCACCGGGCTTGAGGATCCGAAAGGCCTCTTTAAACACCTGCGCCTTATTCGGCGACAGATTGATCACACAGTTGGAGATGATCACATTCGCGACATCATTGGCAACCGGCAGGTGTTCAATCTCACCCAGCCGAAATTCCACATTGGTGTACTTGCCCTTGGCGGCATTGTGGCGCGCCTTGCTCAACATGTCCGGCGTCATATCGATGCCGATCACCCGTCCCTTAGCGCCGACTTCCTGCGCCGCCAGGAAACAATCGAAACCACCACCGGAGCCGAGGTCGACTACCACTTCACCATGCTTGAGCGAGGCAATCGCACGCGGGTTACCGCAGCCCAGTCCCATGTCCGCGCCCTCCGGCACGGCATTCAGATCCGCTTCGCTGTAACCAAGACGCGTCGATATCAGCGTATTGATCGCCGCGTCGTCTGACACACCGCAACAACTGCTGCCGATACCGCAGGCATCACCCGCATTATTGGCCTGCGCCACCCTGGCGTAGGCCGTACGCACCTCCTGACGATGCGAATCGTGTTTATCGTGTTCGCTATCTTCTGGCTTGGGGCTACAGCAATTATTCTCGCTCATGACAAATACCTTTAAATAAATTAACTTCTATATCGGGTTGAAGAATTTGGTTAACTCCACCAGCACCGCAGGTTCCACCCAGCATTCGATATGCTTGCCGCGTCGTGACATGCTGACCAGACCGGCGCGATTCAATTCCTTCATGTGATGCGACAAGGTGGACGGCGCGATATCCAGGCCATCCCCCAGCTCGCCCACACAAAACCGCACCGCCTCATCCGGGCTACATTTGGTGCCGGGTACGCAGCAGGTCATCATACGATGAAACAGGGCCAGGCGATGGGGGTTGCTGAGGGCCTTGAACATCTCGGTAAAGCGTTCATTGTTCGACATATTTCGAACTATAGAAACATTTAGGGTGCCGGTCAAGACTAACGATAGGGTGAACACGGCAACAACATTAGAGAACGCTGATATTCCATTGATCTGGATCATCACTGCCTGGAAATGGCTGACGATAATAAATAACAGGGCCGTCAAAACGACACATAAAATCACACACCAGGGAAGTTAGTCATGAACAAAATAGACAAACAACAACTCGCCGAGCAGGCCTCCCAGCAGGCCTTTGATGATGAAATTAAATACGGTTGCTGTCCGCAATGCGTGCTGAAGGCGGTGCAATCCACGGTCGGTTATGTCACCGATGAGACCATCAAGGCCAGTCACGGTCTGTCCGGCGGCGGTGGGCTGATGGGCCTCGGTGCCTGTGGCGCCCTGACCGGCGGACTTCTGGCGCTCAGCGCCAAGCGCGGTCGCGACCACGACAAGTTTGAAAAGGGCAAATTCGTCGGTAACTTCCGCCTCGGCCAGGAACTGGTGACACGCTTTCAGCAGGAGTTCGGCGGCGTCACCTGTCAGGAGCTACAGCACAAGTTTACCGGTCAGACCTATAACATGTGGGATGAGGCCCAGTACCAGGCCTTTAGCGATGCCCGCGGTAGTCAATGCGCCAACGCCACAGCGACAGTTACAAAATGGGTAGTGGAGATGCTATAGAGCTGCCCATGTAATACACCCTGCTAGGGCTGAAAATGCATCGGATAGCGGATGATCCGATCCTGTTTTAACTCACCAAAATTCATGGCGCGCAGGTTATCCGCCACTTCCTCGGCAAATCCGATATTGCCGGTGGTGTTCTGCACCA
>JAHEDB010000367.1 GCA_024641465.1 Chromatiales bacterium
CCCGCTGGATACCCGCCTGCATCTGCCGGGCCACCTCGGCCGGGTTGTTGACGATGATCTGATAGTGTTTGCGCACCTTCTCGCCGAGGGTGGTGGTGATGAAATGATCGATTTCATTAAAATAGGTCTCGGAGCCGGCCGGTCCGGACAGGATCAGGGGAAAGGGAATGTCGGCATTATCCGGGTGCAACAGGATGCCGAGTAGATACAGGATCTCTTCCGCCGTCCCCGCCCCACCGGGGAAGACCACGATACCGTGGCCTGTCCGCACAAAGGCCTCGAGGCGCTTTTCGATATCGGGCATGATCACCAGGTCATTGACGATGGGATTGGGTGATTCGGCGGCGATAATACCGGGTTCGGTGATACCGAGGTATTGACCATCGCTGATGCGTTGCTTGGCATGGCCAATCGTCGCCCCCTTCATTGGCCCCTTCATGGCGCCGGGTCCGCAGCCGGTACAGATGTCCAGGCCGCGCAGTCCGATCTGGTAACCGACTTCTTTTGTATAGTCGTATTCCTCACGCGAGATGGAGTGCCCGCCCCAGCACACCACCAGATTGGGATTGGTGCCGGGACGGAGGATCTTGGCGTTGCGTAGGATATGAAACACGGCATTGGTAATGCCTTCGGAATTCGTCAGGTCGATATTGAGGTTGTCATTGATCTCATCGCTGACATACACCACGTCACGCAACACGGCAAACAGGTGTTCGCCGATGCCCCGGATCATCTTGCCATCGACAAAGGCGCTGGCGGGTGCGTTTTTGACATCCAGCTTGATGCCACGCTCGCGCTGGATCACCCGGATATCAAACGAGCGGTAACGCTCCAGCAATTCCTTGCCGTCATCGAGATTGCTGCCGCAATTGAGCACCGCCAGTGAACAGTTACGAAACAGTTCATACAACCCACCCTGACTGGTATCGAGCAGGTTACTAACCTCGCTGCGTGACAGGACCTCAAGGTGACCGGTAGGGGAAATCAGGGCATCGACCAGTTTGTCTGACATAAAATCGCTTTTCAAAATTGCTGACACGTTAAATCCTTATATTTTTCAGTACAAGCAGGACGGTAGCGTCCTTACCCAGTTCTATTTCGCCGGGTATTGTACCTATAGACTATGACAGCTTTGCGGAATAATAAAGGTTGCCAGAATTGGAAAGTTTGCTAGTGGATATAGCGATTCAGGTTGGGACGGTACTGACCAATCAGCAGACTGTCTTTACCGAGGATGTTGAAGATCCTCAGCATGGCCTTCTGGGCAAAGTTGTCCTGATAGCCAGGTTCAATCTCCATGATCGCCACCAGTTGTTGCAGGGCAGCCTCGTAGTTCTGTTGCACCACATAGCGAATACCCAGTTGACGTCGCAGATTGAGGTCAGTCGGACTGGCCTCGACCTGTTGAACCAACGCATCCAAATCGGTTGTTAAATCGGCCTCGACACAAAAACTCAACACGCCATGAAATTGTTCGATCTCCTTATTTTTACGAATATTCTCCGGCAGGGATTCCAGCAGCTTTAACGCCTCAGCAAAACGCCCCTCGTGTTTGAGCAACTTGCTCATGGTCAGGGGCAGGCGGTGATTCACCGGGTCGTCGACGATGGCATCGGCGATCATCTCATAGGCCTCGGCAGGTTTGCCTTCGGTATAACGCTGCACGGCATCCGCCAGCGCCAGGTCCGAATCCCGCGCGACATAGGGTTCGAGTAACTTGAGCAAATCTTCTCTTGACTGATAGCCATGCAGCGTCTCGACCACCTTTTCATTGCGAAACAGCTTGAGGGTCGGCACGCTGGCGATACCCCAGTGTTTGGTGATGATCACTTCGCTATCGGCATTAATATTGATCAACAGCACGCGACCGGCATAGTGATGAATGATCTCATCCAGCAGCGGATACTGGCGCAGGCACGGACCGGCGCCCTTCGACCAGAAATAGGCCAGCACCGGTCCCTTGTGGGAATTTTCCAGCACCAGGGCATTAAAATTATCCGCGGTGGCGGCATGGATATAGGGGGAGGAAAGGCTGTCTACCATCACATCTGGTCCTGCATTAACACATTTACCGAAACATCGGCGTCGGCATTTCGGTTATTATTCCACTACGTTATACACAACGCAAAGTGTAATTCTTGAATCACAGGCCCCTTTAGCCATGAAGACAAAACTCCGGCAACTCCTGCAAATCCGCGGGGTAAAATCCGTTATCGAATTCAGTGTCATCCTGTTGATATTGTTTATCATCAAGACCTGGATGCAACGCAACATGGTCGAAGGGGCACCGCCACCCATCCAGGCCACGCAACTCGATGGCCGCCCCTTCTCGCTACAGTCGATCAAGGGCAAACCGGTACTGGTGCAATTCTGGGCCAGCTGGTGTGGCATCTGCAAACTGGAGCAGGACAGTATTGAATCGATCAGCAAAGACCATGCGGTCATCACAATTGCCATGAAATCGGGCAGCGCCGATGAGGTCAGGCAATACATGACGGAAAACCAACTCAGCTTCCCCACCATCAATGACCCGGAGGGTGACATTGCCGATCGCTATGGAGTGCGCGCCGTACCGGCCAGTTTCATCCTTAACTCCAAGGGTGAGATCGCCTTCCGCGAAACCGGTTACACCAGCGGTTGGGGCCTGCGCATACGCTTGTGGCTGGCAAAAAACTAAATATGTCAATTAACAACCAACAACGTGCGTAGGGCGCAATCTCATTGCGCCGCATGCGTTGATACAACACGATATGCTATTCGTTTTTGTGAAACAAGCCTGGCGACGCATTTGCAGGCCTGCGCCTTTTTCGACTCATTCGGCGCAATAAGATTGCGCCCTACCCTGGCCATTTAATCAGGATAATTATTCAACGAAATGACGTGCGGCAAGTAGGGCGCAATCTCATTGCGCCGCATGCGTTGACATAACGCAATATGTTATTCGTTTACTTGAAAAAAGTGGCATGACGTATTTGCAGGTCAGCGCCTTTCTAGACTCATTCGGCGCAATGAGATTGCGCCCTACCCTGGTTATTTAATCAAGACAATTATTTGCCGGAATAACGTGCTAAAAATAATCCACCCACTAACTATTCTGAAGAGTCTGACGTTTTATATCATTCGTTAACTCCCCTTGGCATTCTCTGCGGCTCTTCGTTATATGTTAAAAACCCTCCAGCACGATCTTGCCCCTGGATTGACCGCTTTCGATAAAGGCGTGGGCGCGTTTGAGATTCTCCGCGTTGATCTTGCCATAGTGCTCATTGAAGGTGGTCTTGATCAGCCCCGCATCCACCAGTTCCGAGACTTCATT
>JAHEDB010000368.1 GCA_024641465.1 Chromatiales bacterium
GTGGCGGCAAAGGTCCCACCCAGCACGATCAATAATCCCGGGACGTTGATAAAGGTCGATATATCGACGCCACTCAGCATGGCGAATCCAATAATATATAGTGCCGCTGATCCGGCCGATGAGGGTTGCGCGTTCCATTGCCGATAACGCTTCTCTGAATGACGGATGACAGTCTTGCGTGGCTGTATAGAATTAACACCGGCAAAAACAAGCGAAAAAGCGCAAGCCGGTTATTCGCTGATTCCACCCCGGGTCAGTTTGGCCGGGTCCAGCAATTGCCTGAGTTCGGCCTCATCCATACCGGTTTCCTGTTTCGCCACATCGATGACCGACCGGCCCTCGGCATAGGCCTTCTTGGCGATGGCCGCGCCCTTTTCATAACCGATGACGCGATTGAGGGCGGTAATCAGGATCGGGTTTTTATCCAGGGCGGATTTGATATGGGTTTCATTGACGGTAAAACCGGCGATGGCCTTGTCGGCCAGCACGCGTACCCCATTGGCCAGCAGCTCTATGCTTTGCAGCAGGTTGTAGGCAATCAGTGGCAGCATCACATTCAACTGAAAGTTACCGGACTGGGCGGCGAGGGTGATGGTGGTGTCGTTGCCGATGACCTGGGCGCAGACCATGGCCGCGGCCTCGGGGATCACCGGGTTGACCTTGCCGGGCATGATCGAGCTGCCGGGTTGCAGGGCGGGCAGGGCGATCTCGCCCAGACCGGCCAGTGGGCCGCTGTTCATCCAGCGCAGGTCATTACTGATCTTCATCACGGCCACGGCGAGGGTCTTGAGCTGACCACTCATCTCCACCGCCACGTCCTGGCTGGCCAGGCCGACAAACTTGTTATTCATCGGGGTGAAGGCGATACCGGTGCGGGCCTTGATGGCGGCGGCAAATTTTTCGGCGAATTCCGCATGGGCATTGATGCCGGTGCCGACGGCGGTGCCGCCCTGGGGCAGGGCGCGCAGGCGGGTCAGCCCGGCCTGAATGCGGTACATGCATTGGCGGATCTGGGTCGCCCAGGCCTGAAGTTCCTGACCGAAGGTTACCGGCATGGCGTCCATCAGATGGGTGCGGCCGGTCTTGACCACATCCTTTAGCTCCTCGGCGCGGGTTTCGATAGTCGTGGCCAGATGGCTCAATGCGGGCAGTAATTGTTCTTCGATTTCGAGACAGGCGCTGACATGGATGGTGGTGGGGATCACATCGTTGGAGCTTTGGCTCATATTGACATGATCGTTTGGATGAACCTTCTCGCCGGATTGTTCACTGGCAATGTGCGCGATCACCTCATTGGCATTCATGTTGGTGCTGGTGCCGGAGCCGGTCTGAAACACATCAATAGGGAAATGCTGATCATAATCGCCGGCGGCAACGGCCTCGGCGGCGTCCTGAATGGCCTTACCGGTTTTCTCGTCGAGCAGTTCCAGTCGCCAGTTGGCGGCGGCGCAGGCCCCCTTGATCAGGCCCAGGGCGCGAATAAAGCTGCGCGGCAAGGGGATACCGCTGATGGGAAAATTGTCGACTGCCCGCTGGGTCTGCGCGCCATACAGCGCATCGATGGGAACCTGGAGTTCCCCCATGCTGTCCCGCTCGGTGCGGAATTTTTTATCAGCCATTCGAAGCCATCACCTCGTTCATCTTGTAATGTTTACAGGAGCGAATGTTCTGTTCCACTATCCGCCACTGATCGTCGTCTTCCCGTTCCAGGATGACATCCTGATTGAGCGTAATAATACGCCCATCGGTGCCGGCGATCGACTCGTTTACATTAAAGATGATTCGACGTTGGGTGATGGTTTTGATTTTGATATTGGCATAACTGACGCACACGACGTTTTGTTTCTCGAACTCATTTTTGCGTCGTTTATACCAGCCGGTGTAATTGATGTTTTCTTTACTGGGATTGCCGAACACCTCGACCTTTTTCGAGATGAGTTCCATATGCGCAGGCAGGTCGCGTTGGGCGATACTGCGGGACATTGCCTCTAGCCATTTATCGATGATCTGTGTCTCTTCCGGATGGTACATAGTCTGCTATAAAACCTTACTAATAAAGTTAAAATGTATAAATTGTGACCAGTTGTGTCTTGTTACTATATATATATCGTTCACTCACCACATTCCTGAAATTTTCTTGCATCATGGGAAATAAAAAGAAAGTAAGTATTTTCTAATATATCTTCTGGCAAATCCTGTTGTTATTTTCTAGAATATGCCGATTACTTATTGAAATACATTGATATTTTGAGTTTAGTATAATCTATCCCCGGTGTACCAATCTTGACCTGATACACAAAAACCACGATGATACGCCCCTCTTTACGTGTGCCACGTCTTGGTGGCGGCACTGAATACCGTAGTACAGATAATTAAGGAATCACATGAGCGACGCGGACAAAAAACGACTTCTACGTGAAATGATCTTCTACCGCCGCTTCGAGGATCGTACCTTCGAAGCCTATATGGAAAGAAAGATCGGCGGTTTTCTCCATCTATACTCCGGCCAGGAAGCCGTTGCCACGGGCGTATTGGACATGGCTGTTGTTGGCAAGGGTAAGGAAAATGACTATGTCATTACCGGTTACCGTGACCACGTCCATGCCATCAAGACCGGCGCCCCGGCGCGTGAAGTCATGGCCGAGCTGTATGGCAAAGAGAACGGTTCCTCCAAGGGCCGTGGCGGTTCCATGCACATCTTTGATGCCAGCCAGAATTTCATGGGTGGTTATGCCCTGGTCGGGCAACCCTTCCCGCTGGCGGCCGGACTGGCCATGGGCTGTAAGCACAAGGGCACCAAACAGATCGCGATCTGTTTCCTCGGCGATGGCGCCAACAACCAGGGCACCTTCCACGAGACCATGAACATGGCGGTGATCTGGAATCTGCCGGTGTTGTTCGTCTGCGAAAACAACGGCTATGCCATCGGTACCCACATCAATCGATCCACCGCGCAGCCGAATCAGTACAAGCGAGTCGACACGGCCTACAACATGAAATCCAGTCAGCACGACGGCATGGATATCGAGACCGTGATGGCCGCGGCCAAGACCGCCATCGACTATGTGCGTAATGAGCAGAAACCCTATTTTATTGAATTCATGACCTATCGTTTCCGCGGTCACTCCATGTCGGATGCCAAGGGCTACCGTACTAAGGAAGAAGAGGCCGAGTGGGAGAAGCGTGACCCGATCAAGATCTTCAGCAAGAAACTGCTCGATGCCGGTGTCATTACCGAGGCCGATATCAAGGCGATGGAAAAAGAGATCGATGACGAGATCGAAAACGACATCATCAAGTTCGCCGAAG
>JAHEDB010000369.1 GCA_024641465.1 Chromatiales bacterium
ACGGCCGATGTCGATGGCGGAGATAATGCCGTAGGACAGGTTGTACAGTGTGCCCTGGCGATTGACGTGGGCCTGACAAAATCCGCGCTGGCCGTGTTTGAGGCGACAGCGCCACAGGCACAGATTACAGCGTGCCGTACCGTCGGCCAGTTGATCCTGCAGGCGGGTTGGTTGCAGCTGGTAGGCCGCGACAGGTTTACGATTCAGACTCATAGTTTGATTTTCCATAAGGGTGCCGTGATAATTTTCAAACAGCCGTAGGCCGCACGCAGGGCCTGTTCGACTTCCGCCACGCGCTCGCCGCGCGCAAAAATAAATCCGAGATAACTGCCGCCTTCCGGCAGGGGGACCAGTTCATAACCTTCCCGGATCTGGATATCCACCTCGTCCACCAACGGCACACGCTGCGCCGCCAGCAGACCTTCGATACGTTTTAACACGCCTGCCTCGGGTATCGGGATCATCAACACCCCGGCGGCCTCATCCTGTCGGCGCAGTTCCAGCCCCTCACCACGGGCGTGGGCCAACACCAGTTCTTCCAGTGAATACCCCGTGCCAAAGCGCAACAGCCGACCACACAAACCACCGATAGTACGGGCGGCGACCTCGAGGATCCAGACGCCCTTGTCATTGACGCGGCACTCGGCATGAACAGGTCCCTCGACCAGACCGTAGGCACGACATGCGGCGGCGATCTGCTGTTGTATCTGTTGCTGAACAGTCTCGGCAAAGCGGGACGGTGTCAGGTAATAGGTCTCTTCAAAGAAGGGTCCGTTCATCGGGTCGGGTTTGTCGAATACGGCGAGGATGTCGAGCCGACCATTGGATAACATCCCTTCCACGGCCACTTCCTGGCCGGGGATAAACTGCTCCAGCAGCAGGGTGGTGCGCTGCTCTTCGTCAAGCGGGCCTTCGTTCGCCAGAATATTTTTTATCCGCTCGACGGCCTGCTCCAGCTCGACGATATTATCGACCCGAATAACCCCGCGACTGGCCGACAGCCCCACCGGTTTGACCACACAGGGATAGGTTACGTCCCTAGATTGCTCCGCCAGCGAGGTATTCAATTTCAAAATACGGAATGCAGGGATGTTGACCCCCTGCTGCGCCAGCCGGGTCCTCGCCAGGTCCTTGCGACTCGCCAGCCGGACAGCCTCGACCGGGTTGTGCGGCAGGCCCAAGCGGCTCGCAACCCGTGTCGCGATCTCCGTGGTGCTGTCATCGGTGCCGATGATCCCGGCAAAGGGTTTATCGCGTGCGACCTCTAAAATCGTCGCCACCGCCTTATCGTGATCGCCGAGGTCGATCTGTAGACCCCGCGCATAATCACTGACGATGGAATACTGCCCCTGTGAGGCAATCAGGACTTCACAACGCTGCTGTTTGGCGGCCTGGATGAACGCCGCCGTGCGATAACTGCCATGGGGTGCGATGATCAGCACCCGGGGAAGAGGGGTGCCCGGACGGATAACGGGATCCGGGCACACCGGCTGTGGATACATTACGAATCGGGTGGAGCTTAGCCGCCGCAACCACCACCGCCGCCGCCGCAACCGCCACAGGCGCCGCTGCCACCTACCGCCTGAAAGACGTTGTTAAATACAAAGGAGGAGTTCAGGCCGTTTTCGACAAAGTCGATATCGCAGCCCTTGAGATAACTCACCGCAATGGCATCGGCCATCAGTTTGAAGCCGTCGCCTGCCAGCACCTTGTCATAGGGGTGAACGGAATCGGCATAGGTCATGCCGTAGGTCATACCGCCGCAACCGCCACCGGTAACGAAGACCCGAATGCCTTCAATGCCATCATCGGCATTGGCCATCAGACCCTTCATTTGCTCGGCCGCCGCCGCACTCATTCTGATTTCATCATTGTTGATCGCTGTGGAAAATCCTGTCTGTGTCATGGTCAAATCTCGCTTCGCTGGTTATGCTTTACACCTGTCCGGAAAAACCCGATAATACCCGAGTTAATTAGTCGGATTATATCACATATCGTGGTCATTTACAGACTGAAAGCCGCATAGTAATCGATAATAATTTATTGTTGGAGCATTTATAGTATGTCACGCACTGTTTTCTGCCAGGTGTTGAACCGCGAAGCCCCCGGCCTCGATGCCGCCCCCTATCCCGGTGAGCTGGGTCAGCGAATTTTCGAAAATATTTCCGCCCAGGGCTGGAAGCAATGGCTGGACCGCCTCACCACTATTATCAATGAAAACCGCCTCAATACCGCCGACCCGGGCAGTATGCAGGTCATCGAACAGCATATGGTCGGTTTCCTGTTCAAGGAAGGCAATGAAGGCCAGTTACCCAGCGGCTTCGTCCCCCAGGGCGCCAAGAAGTAAGTCCATGGCCAATGAAGTATTGTAGTGAATGCGGCAAGCCCGTCGTCTTTCGTATCCCGGAAGGCGACAATATGCCGCGCTACGTCTGCGAACACTGCGAGACGATCCACTACCAGAATCCCAAGATCGTTACCGGCTGTATTCCTGTCTGGGAAGACAAGGTCCTGCTCTGTAAACGGGCGATTGAGCCCCGCTACGGCCTGTGGACCCTGCCCGCCGGGTTTATGGAAAACAACGAGACCATGGAACAGGCCGCGATGCGCGAGTGCTACGAAGAGGCAACGGCGCGGGTCGAACTGGAAGGGCTGTTTGCCCTGTTCAGTCTGCCCCATGTCGATCAGGTCTACGCAATATACAAGGCCAGATTGCTCGACCTCGACTTTGCCCCGGGCACCGAGAGTCTGGCCGTTGATTTATATCGGGAAAAAGACATCCCCTGGCAACAACTGGCGTTTCGCACCATCACCCATACCCTGGAATTCTATTTCAGTGATCGGCAGGCGGGGCGATTTAACCTGCATACCCGCGACCTGTATGCCGATGCGAGGCCTGCCGACAACTGAACACTCAGCGCAATCGATAACAACTTAATAGTTCAACGCAAAGGCACACTTGCCACTTTCACCTTAAGATGTGCCCCGCTGCCACGGTGTGGTATGGTCGCGCAAACAATTTTCAGGACAACCAAATGGCAAACACGCTCTACTGGCACGACTATGAGACCTTTGGGATCGACACGGCGCGGGACCGGCCGGTGCAATTCGCCGGGGTGCGCACCGACGAAGATCTGAACGTCATCGGTGAACCCCTGAATATCTTCGCCAGGCCTGCGCCGGATACCCTGCCACACCCTATCTCCTCGCTGATTACCGGCATCACCCCGCAACAGGCGCTGGCGCAGGGCATGCCGGAGGCGGAGTTTATTGCCCGTATTCTGCAAGAGTTGTCTCAACCGG
>JAHEDB010000370.1 GCA_024641465.1 Chromatiales bacterium
GTCAGCGCCGAATGGCTGGTGCGCGCCCGTAAACTGGCCCTGCCCGGTATGGCCATCCTGTTGTGTATCATCTATTTCGTCAATCAGTTCTTTAGTATCACCGGTCAGGAAAAGAGTTTCATGAACCTCGGCCTGATCACCGCCACCTCGCTGGCCTTTTACCTGCGCTATAAAATGCCCTTCAGCCTGCTGCCCGCGGCGGCCGGCGTTATCGCCATCCTGGTCTATCAGATCGGCATCGACATCATGCAACAACCCTACCTGTTGGCGATCATCGGGCTCTGCGTATTCAGCCTCGCCATGTCGTTTGATATCCGCGACCCGCAACGGCAAAGCTACATCAGCGACAGCGCCTTCTGGCTGCACCTGCTCGCCGCCCCGCTCATCTCCCACGGCATCATGATCAGCCTGCTACTGGCCGAACCCGGCAGCATATTAGACAACAACAAAGATCTATTTATCATCGGCCTGTTCGTCACCTTCTTCCTAACCGCCCTGCTGGTCGACCGCCGCGCCCTGCTCATCTCCAGCACCGCCTATGCGATCTACGCCATCACCCAGCTCACCAAAGGCCAGTTCGCCGACACCCAAAGCCTCATCGCCTTCGTGTTCATGGCGTTTGGCATATTCGTGGTGTTGTTTGGGACGTATTGGTATAAGGCGAGGTCGGCGGTGTTTGGGTGGTTGGCGGGGATGAAGCTTGCGCGGTATGTGCCGGGGTTTTGATTTTGCTGGATGTAGGGTGATCGCATTGCACTGCATGTGGCGGCATACCCTGTTATGTTATTCATTTCCTGAAACGGGTTTAGTGACAGATATGCAGGACAACACCCTTTTCGACTCATTCGGCGCATTGGGAATGCGCCCTACAGCAAGGGCGCAATCTTATTGCGCCGCATGTGGTGATGTAACTCGATAAGTTATTCGCTTACGAAGTACTAATACTGCAAGGCCATGGATGGCCAGGGACAGTGCAACCGCCCCTGAGATAGTGAAAGAATGTTGTGATGGTTTATAGTCTAACAGCTTGTTGAAAAACTACTGCGCTTGCCATGACGGCGTTGCAAAAGGGCTCAAAATGCTCATTTACTGCGTGTAAATCGCTCTCGCCCATCCCTGGGCTTCGCGAAATAAGTACATCCTGTACAAAACTCCGCTTTTTCGCCCTTTTGCGCCTTGTCCCGGCTGCGCTCGCTACGTTTTTCAACAAGCTGCTAATTAAATATACTTCACTCTTGATTCATTGTTTGTTTTGGTTACCGCTTCATACCCAACTTTACACAATCAACAAAGTTATTATGTTGGGATACATTGTTGTTTGGCCAACTATATTGAACGTCAGGATAGTACAGGATAGTTACACGCACACTTTTCCCAAACGATTGAGTCGGTAATTTATATGCAGCCTCATTACCACCACGTACGGCCAACGGTGGTGAAAGTGGTGCATCGTTCACACCAAACCAAAGATATTCCGGCAGAAATCGTACCATACGATACCTGGGACTCGGGTCTACCTCCTCATTAAAGGTATTAGCGCTATCTGCGATTCCATCTGCAATCATTTCCATTCCACATTTCACACCTACGCCGCCCAAAAACAAGCCAACAAAGAAGAGGTCTCCATTGCCTGCTTCCAACCCAGCATAGGCAATTCCACCACCCACGACAATACTGCCACCAACCAATCCAACGCCAAGTAAACCTGTTCCACCGATCTTGAGGCCTGCAATGGCACCCTCGGTGGTGATGTCTTTGCCGAAATGGGAATCCTGGATAAGATCCTCAATGGCATTGTTGCGCTGAAAGTGCCGTTCATACCATGGTCTTACGTCCGGTGATAACGAAGCTGCAATATGTAAACCATCACGATCAGTCATGACCAGTTGACTCTTCTGACCTGAAAACTTAAACGCCACATTCCGACCGGCGCGCAATAGGGATGGGTCAAACGTTGGGTCCCAGTATGGTTCAGGGCCAGTACCGGCAAGCACAACCACGAGCTCCGCCGGCGGATCAGCAATCTCAGCCAGTTGCTTGGCCCATTTAAGTGAACTATCGAGCTTTACGGCCGCGCGCAGATCTACGCGAGATTCTTCCCAGTCACCGCACGCGGCCCACAGAGCTGCCGCCATGAGTCTTAGCATGGGATCATCGAATCGCCCCGCAGGCCGGCGCGTGTAGTCGAGCAAACTGTCTGCAATCCGTATTTCGACGCAGGACTTCTCGTACTCACTACGCAATGCGTACCCCCAGCTTAGCATGAGATGCATCCATACGATCTCATGCTCACCGGGGTAGTAGTCGTCAGGGGTTTTTAAATAGAAGAAGCTACGGGCCTCACGCGATACTTGATAATGCACAAGATCATCTATCTTGGCCGCGAGTGCCGCAAGTGGCTCGATACTTGGACGCCCCTGCAACAACTCAAGATAAGTGCGTTCCATAGTAGTGATAAAACCGCCCTTCTCACCACGAGGCAGATCATCGATAGCACGCTTAATATCAGCGTTGCTCAGGGCCTGACGTGAAGGCTCATAATCATGGCGTGTTAGTAAAGTGGGGCCACTGCAAGCGCTGAGCAAAAGCCATGCAACCGCCATGAGTGCGATATGATAACTTGAGCCGTTCATGCCTTGCTTGCCTTGCGGCCAGTCTTCGTCTTGCATACCAACACGACTCGAGTAAAAGAGGCTGAGGGTTTATTTATCAACCACTCGATTAAAGTGTACATTATTTAACCCCTCCGTTCCCTTTTATTGTTTTCAATAAACCAAATTGGCAAAATGCCACTTTAACAAGAGATTGGATGATGTCACAACCAATAGATACGGGTGTCTATATTCTGTTTGAAAATGCAGCACGTCAGGCAATCCTATTGCGCCGCATGTGGTGATGTAACTCGATAAGTTATTCGCTTACCAAAAAATGTCTTGGTGAAATATTTGCATGACAGCAGCTTTTTCGACTCATTCGGCGCAATAAGATTGCACCCTACAAAAATCTTAACCGAGGATGGTCTCCGTATAGTTCTTATTGTTCGATGGCGGTAGGGCGCATTCCCAATGCGCCGAATGCGTCTAAAAGGGCGACAATCTGTAAAGCTGTCACCAGACCAGTTTCAAACAGACAAATAGCCTGTGATAGACGTGTCGCCGTATGCGACGCAATAAGGTTGCGCCCTTGTTATTTACTCAAGGCCACACTTCACCCCACGCCTATTTTGTAGCCATCCCCCCCGATCCATATTAAGATGTCCAGGCACAGATTAACCCGGAACACCTCCCGATGT
>JAHEDB010000023.1 GCA_024641465.1 Chromatiales bacterium
TCCTGGCGATTGGGGCAGTGCGCCTCGACACAGACGGTATTGAGTTGCTGACGGGAAACGGTTTGTGCGGTCTGTCCGTACTGGTCACCGGCCGACAGCGGCTGGCGGATCCAGATCGGCATACGACCCACATTGGGCTGGCTGGAGTGATCGAACACTGGAATGACTTTGGCCATCGGCGGATTTTTCCCGGTTACAAAAACAAAAAGGGCGACGCAAGGCCCAGGCCTTGCGTCGCCCCTCTGTCCTTTCACCTGAGAGCTTGAGCCCCTTCGGTGCCTCGTCGATGCGAAGTCTCTCCAGAGTCAACTTAAGAGTACACGGTTGAAGCCGTGCATCCCTGGTTAGCGGTCCTTTTGCCTGAGCGATTCCGGGCGGTTGCGCCTTCGGCGGCCAATGTTCTTGACCCTCTCCCACTAACCCTGAGTTGAGGCCGTAAGTGTACTTGCTCAATCGGCCAAAACCAAGCTGATCGCTGGAAAATCGTCAAAAAACAATACTCACCACCAAGGCGCCAAGACACCAAGAAAATCAATTTGTTACTGACCCGGCTTAATGACGTGTTGTGATCTTATCCCCGAGTGAGCGCTTTATAACTTTCTTAACCATGTAAAGGACGTGTAATTACAGAACAAATCACAAAATATTGGTTTTTCTTGGCGTCTTGGCGTCTTGGTGGTTAAGCTTTTTTGACGATATCAGCTTAAGGCCTCAATCGGCCGATCTACGGCATGCCCACCGCGTTGATCAGTTCCAGCGTTTCATCGCGCAGCTTGCCGAGGCTGGTCATGGGTACATCGGCTATCTTGAAGGTGGCCACGGCGGGGACCTCGCGTGCGGCCGAGATACCGGGCCGGGCCGGGTATTCACGATCCACCTCGGTAAATAATTTCTGTCCCGCCTTCGACACCATGAAGGCCATCAGCCGTTCCGCTGCCTTAATCCTTTTGCTGTGTTTGGCAATGGCCGCACCGGCGACATTCCAGGCCACACCCATGCCTGTCTGATCGGGTAGCAGGATGTTGATCGGGGCATGCGGGTGTTTTTCCAGATAGCGATAAATATAGTAATGGTTGACCAGACCGACGGCCTTTTGCCCCTTGGCCACGGCCTCGACGACCTGACTGTGTTCCTTGAACACGCTGCCGTTAGTGAGGTTTTGCTTCATGCCTGACAGCCAGTTACGGGTCGCCGCCTTTCCCTTGAGCTGCATATACACCGTGACACCGGCGATAAAACTCTCATTGCGGCTCGAGGTGAGGGCGATTTGCCCCTTCAGCGCCGGTGTAGCCAGGTCAAATACCGATGTGAGATTTTTTATCAGCGGGCTGCCGGTGTTGACGACCAGCACGCGCGCCCGGGCCGACAGCCCCAGCCAGTCATGGGTCTGGGAACGGTAGTTGGAAGGGATGTTGCGGAATATGTCTCTCGGCAGGACACGAAAAAGTTGCAAGTCGGCCCCCTTTTGCAGATTACCCGCATCATTACTGATGTATAAGTCGGCCGGGCTGGCGTTACCCTCATTTTGCAGTTTTGCGAGCAAGGCGGTGGAGCTACCCTCAAGGAGGGCCACCTTGATACCGGTCTCACGGGTGAAGGCCTCCATTACCGGGCTTACAAACTTTTCACTCCGGCCGGAGTAAACCAGCAATTCCTCACCGGCATAAAGTTGATTTAAGGGTAAGGATATCAACAATAAAAATAGGCCCAGAAAACGCATAATATTCTCCATTCGCGCGACCTATATATATAAGAATAAAATTTGAAAAAAAGCGATTAAACTAATAGCCTAAATTAATATTACTTATACCAAAAGGCCAATCTGTACAATAATTATACAATTCTTTACCTGCGCTCAGCGCCCACCGTTGATCAACCGCCCGATACTCAAACCCTGCACCAGGATCGAAAACAGCACCACCGCATAGGTGATGGCCAGGATCACCTCCCGCTGTTCACCACCGGGCAGGGACAGGGCCAGGGCCACGGAAATTCCGCCGCGCAAGCCGCCCCAGGTCATTACCTGAATGACATTAGGGGTAAAACTGCGAAAGCGGTTCATCAGGATGACCGGCAGGCCGACGCTGGCAAAGCGGGCAAACAGCACCAGGGGGATGATCGCCAGGGCCGCCAGAAAATACTCGGTCCGATAGGCCAGCACCATTACCTCCAGACCCAGCAAGACAAATAACACGGCATTGAGGATCTCATCGATCAATTCCCAGAAGGTATCGAGGTGTTCGCGGGTCTGTTCGGACATCGCCAGCACCCGGCCATGGTTACCGATCATCAGGCCTGCCACTACCATGGCAATGGCGCCGGACAGGTGCAGGCTGTTGGCCAGGGCATAGCCCCCCATCACCAGGGCCAGGGTCAGCATGATCTCGACCTGATAATTATTGACCCCCTTGAGAAGCAGGTAAGTGACATAGCCGATCAACAATCCAAACACCGCGCCGCCTATCGCCTCCTGCGCAAACAGGCGGACAATACCCAATACATCAAGCTCGTGACCACCGGTGGCGATCCCCAGCAGGACCAGGAACACCACCACACCCACACCATCATTAAACAGCGATTCACCGGCGATCTTGGTATGCAGACTCTTGGGCGCGGAACTGTGTTTGAGGATCCCCATCACCGCGATGGGATCGGTCGGCGAGATCAGGGCGCCAAACACATAACAGTAAATAAGCGATACCTTCAGCCCCAGCGCCAGTAATACCAGATAGCTCAGGCTGCCGATAATGGCGGTCGACAACACGACACCAAAGGTGGCCAGCAGACCGATCACCCACTTCTGCCGATCCAGATCATTGAGGTTGACATGCAGGGCGCCGGCGAACAGCAGAAAACTCAACATGCCGTGCATCAGGGTGGTATAAAAATCGATATCACGCGACAACCAGACCAGATAAGGCCGGGCATCGAGCCAGTTCAGAGACCCCGCCAGTAAGAGCAACAGCGAGAATAAAAGTGCAATCAGCATGACACCGATGGTGGTCGGCAAACGGATGAAACGGTGATTAAGATAGGCAAACAGGGCTGCCAGTGTCATCAGGATAGCTGCGGAGTTCAGTAATGCCATGGTCTTGTTATTTTATCTCCTTAGTAATAACAAGATACCCCATCAGACTGGATGACACCAGACAACAGTCGCACAAAGACAGCGGTTCAGCGACGCCCCTGCAAGGGCAAGCCACGCGACAGGCGTGGCAACTGTCCCTCGACAGGGTTTTCACTCAGCCCCATGGCCGAACGCACCAGATGATTCTTCACCGGTGTGATCTTATTGGTCAGTGACAGGCCAAAGTTTCTTAACCAGCGGATACCGGGGTGTTCACTACCGAATAAACGCTTGAGGCTGTCCATGGCCACGAACAGACTCATACTATCGGCCTTGCGCCAGCGTTCATAACGACGTAACACCGACAGGGCACCGATGTCCTTGCCTTGTGTCACCGCATCGATCAACACCTCCGCCAGACTGGCCACATCGGCCAGGCCGAGATTCACTCCCTGGCCGGCAAGCGGATGAATGGTGTGGGCCGCATCACCGACCAGGGCGAGGCGGGGTTTGACATACTCATTGGCAACAAAGAAACGTAAGGGGAAGCCGGCGCGTGGTCCACTCGACACAATCTCACCCAGGGTATGCGCAAACGCCTCACCCAGGGCATGATGGAAGTCGGCATCATTCATTTCAGTCAATTGTTTGGCGTGTTGCGGCTGTGTTGACCAGACGATCGAGCTGTAGTTATCCGGCAGGGGCAGGAAGGCGAGCGGGCCACTCGGTAAAAAACGTTGCCAGGCAGTCTCCTGGTGTGGCTTCGCTGTCCTGACATAGGTCACCACCGCGGTGTGATCATAATCCCAGCCCCGCACACTGATCCCAAACTGTTGTCTGACCGCTGACTGACCGCCGTCGGCGCCAATCACTAAACGGGTTGTTATATGATTTCCGTTTATAAGCCCTATAGAGGCGTTCTCAGCCTCGATTGTAATCGAGGCAGTACGAGTGTTTGTTAGCACCTCAACGTTCTCAAACGCCTTCAAACGTTCGTACAAGGCCGCCGTGATCACATTGTTCTCGATGATATGCCCTAAAGTGGCTTCACCGATCTCCGCACTGTCAAAATGGATCACCCCGGAGCCGGCGGCATCCCAGACATGCATGTCGCGATAGGGACTGATACGCCGGGCGGCAATACCTTGCCATACACCGAGGGTCTCAAAGATACGTTGACTGGCGCGAGTGATGGCGCTGACGCGTAATTCAAAACCTTCGGCAGGTAATTGATACTCACCGGAACCCGCCTCCAGCAATATAACCTTGAGCGAACTGTCACCGAGGGCGCAGGCCAGGGTCGCGCCGACCATACCGCCACCGACAATGACCACATCGGCCTGGATCGTTGTTTGACTCATAAGGGCAGACCTCGCGCCAGACGCGACAGCTTACCGACATAGCCCATGGCGTGACGGGCAATACCGCGTTTTAAAGGTGGTATGACATCCAGCGCCAACAAACCCAGATTGCGCGCCACGATCAGGGGTAAAAAATGGCTGCTGAATACACGCACCAGGCCATCGGTGAAGCCCATGGTCTGCAAGTGATCCTGGCGTCGCCACTTCGCGTACGTTTGCAGGATACTGATCGATCCGATATCGGCCTGTTGCTTCATCGCATCAACGATGACCTGCGCCAGGCTGGCCACATCACGCAGGCCGAGATTAAAGCCCTGCCCCGCCACCGGGTGCATGGTATGGGCCGCATTACCGATGATCGCCAGGCGCGGCCGTACATGTTCCCGCGCCAGCATCACGCCCAGCGGGTAGGCATGACGTGGACCGGTTTTAATAAAGCAACCGGCACGCCGACCAAAACGATCCTGTAGGCGCGTCAGAAACTCGTCATCGCTCAGTGACAAGATGGCCTCGCGTTGTGCATCCTCGACCGTCCACACCAGGGCATACATCGACGTGGGATGATCCGCGTGTGTGGTGGGCAGCAGGGCCATCGGGCCGGTATCGGTGAAACGTTCATAGGCGAGATGCCCGTGCGGTTTGTCAGTGACAACATTGGCGATGATTGCCGTCTGGCCGTACTGGCTCTGCCAGGTCTTGATGCCACTTTGTTGGCGCACCAGCGACTGACCTCCATCGGCGGCCACTACCAACCTGGCCGACAGGGTTTGTTCTTTGCCTGCTTGCAGATAACACACCTCGGCCAGATCGGATTTGAATTCGACATGTTGCAGCGTGGCCGGGCAGAGATAATCTACCTTGTCGCAGGCCAGCATTTGTTGCCCCAACACCTGGCCGAGGACACGGATGTCGACCACATATCCCAGCGCCGCGACGCCCTGCTCACGGCAATCGAGATGGGCCAGACCACTGTGTGTGCGATCCGAGATATGAATACGTTCGATGGGGGTCGCACCCCGCTGCTGTATGGCATCCCATACGCCGAGGGCGGAAAAGATCATCCTGGAGCTATAGGACAGGGCCACGCTGCGGGCATCGAAACTGGTTGAGTCGATGGCATCAAACGCGGTGGCCTCGATGACGGCAATACGCAGGCCCTGGCCTTGCAATGCAGCGACCAGACTGGCGCCGGCCAGGCCGCCACCGATGATCGCAACATCGTAAGTTGTGTCAGCCATGGGCCGCCGCCATCAGTGACTCAATCTCATCGATGGCCTTGGGTACGCCCGCAGTCAGGATCTCATGACCGTTCCTGGTCACCAGCACATCGTCTTCGATACGAATACCGATGTCCCACCACTTTTCATCCACGCCTTTACTGCCGGCCGGGATATACAGGCCGGGTTCGACGGTCATCACCATACCGGCTTCGAGCAGGCGCCACTCGTCATCGACCTTGTAATCGCCCACATCGTGCACATCCATGCCCAGCCAGTGACCGGTGCGGTGCATATAAAAGGTTTTGTATTTCTCTTTCTCGATCAGGGTCTCGACCTTGCCCTTAAGGATGCCGACCCGCACCAGTCCCTCGGTGATCACCCGTACCGCCGCCTCGTGGGGATCATTCCAGTGTTTGCCCGGCTGCACCTGTTCGATGGCCGCCAGTTGGGCATCGAGGACGATCTGATACAGCTCACGCTGTGCCGGGCTGTAACGGCCATTGACGGGGAAGGTGCGGGAGATATCCGCGGCATAGTAATCGTATTCGGCGCCGGCATCGATCAGCAACAGGTCACCACTTTTGAGTTTGTCCTTATTATCGACATAGTGCAGCACGCAGGCATTGGCCCCGCCGCCGACGATGGATGAATAGGCCGGGAATCGCGCCCCCGCCTGCATGAAGCTGTGCAGCAACTCGGCCTCGACCTGATATTCATACATACCCGGTTTACAGACCTGCATGGCGCGGCAATGGGCCTTGGCCGAGATGGTCGCGGCGGTGCGCATGGCCTTGAGTTCATGACTGCTTTTAAACAGACGCATATCGTGCAACAGGTGGTCCATGGCAATGAACTCACCCGGGGTGTGTACACCGGCGCGGGATTGCTTGCGCAGGTTGTTGACCCAGTCGATCACCCGCTTGTCAAAATCGGAATGATTACCCATGGTATAAAACACCCGATCCACCCCTTCCAGCAGGCCCGGCAGGATGTCATCCATATCATCGATGGGAAAGGAATCATCGGCGCCGTATTCCTGCACCGCCCCTTCCTGACCGGCACGGGGTCCGACCCAGATTGCACTCTTGGGGTCACGTTCACGGCAAAACAGAATGTATTCGCCGTGCGCACGACCAGGCTTGAGGACCATCACCGCCTCGGGTTCGGGGAAACCGGTCAGATAATAAAAATCACTGTCGGGTCGATAGTGGTATTCAGAATCGCGGTTGCGATACAGCGTGGGGGCGGCGGTCAGAATGGCAATGGCGCCTTCCCCCATGCTTTGCATAAGGTGTTTACGCCGACGGGCAAATTCCTGATTACTCATAGCTGCATTATGCCAAAGATTAACATCGCACTATAGCGAAACTAATGAACGGGTTAGAGAAAAACGGCTTGAAAAATTCGTCAATGAATGGAAACCTTGCCGTCGTCGCTACCGGCATGCAGGTGGTGCAATTCCATCCGGATCAGCATCACCCCCATACGGACATATTCGAGCAGTTCCACATAGGCATTTTCGTCTTCGTCCTCGTCCTGTAACTCGTAGCTTCCGGCCCGGCTGATCTCCACCAGGTCCTCCATCAACTCGGGGATATCCCCGGGCAGGCCCTTGTATTCTTTAATCCCGCCCATCGCCAGGCCGAGCAAAAACCCGGTGCACCATTCGGCCAGTTCGATCAGTCGCTGATTCAGATCTACACTGTCGTCGGAGAGAAACAGCTGGAAACCCAGGTCCCGGTCCTGGATATCCGCATCGGTATCAAGAAACAATTGCTCCAGCAAACCAGCGGCTTCCGCCGCCAGGGCATCGCCCTGCTGCCGGGCAGAGATCAATTCGGGTACGGATTCGGTCAACCATTGTTGCAGGTCCAAGTCCGGTCGACTACACAGCAAACCGCATAACTGGCCGTGTAATTCGGCGGGGCTGATATCCACCGCAATGCGTTGCAGGGCGCTGTTCAGGGAGGGGTAGTCAAGTTCGGTCACGTGCAATACCTGTTAGGGGAAAGAATGTTATGCACCCTAGCAAAATTCATCCAATCTGCAAGCATTTTGTCATAAAATGAGCGCTGATTCACCGTTGACCCTGCCCGTCGGCGGCTCTATATTGACAGGCAGCGAAATGACAAGCACCTGGAAATGACTGAATTGGATATCAAGCAGCTGGAAGATCGTGTGGATGACCTGATCAAGGCGGTGGAACGCCTGCAACAGGAAAACCGCAGCCTGCGCGAAAGCCATTCCAGTCTGATAACCGAGCGCAGTCAACTGATTGAAAAGACCGAACTGGCCCGGACCCGGGTAGAGGCCATGATTAGTCGATTAAAGGCATTGGAAAATGGCTGACAGCAACGCAGTAAGCATCAATATCATGGGCAAGGATTATCTGGTGGCCTGTAGTGCGGACGAAAAGCGCGAGCTGCTTCGTTCGGCGGACTATCTGAACCGTAAAATGTGCGAGATCCGCGACAGCGGCAAGATCATCGGCACGGATCGCATCGCCGTGATGGCCGCCCTGAACATTACCCATGAACTGCTCAACCAGGAAAACAAAGGGGTGGTGGATGATTCGCAACACGCCATCCGCGACCGGATCATGAGCCTGTCCAACAAGATCGAGGATGCCCTGTATAAAAGTCGCCAGGTTGAGATCTAGGCGCGGGCAAAAGCCGATTAAGGTTAGTAATACAGAACCACACTATTGGTCCCGAGGCCAATGTCTAGCCGATGTGGTTCTGGTAAAGTGTTATGGGTGTTCCCTGTAGTAAGCGATATTGGCCGGGATAAATCTTGAGCCGTAATTCACATCCCCGGGAGCCAAATTTCGGCGTTGTGTGCATGTCCACCTCGTAGTGGAAAGCCTGATGCGTCGTTCGAGGTACCCACTTGAACCCCTGGTTCAGGACGAAGGTCACGTCGCTACAGCGGGGAACACCCACCCTTCTTTTTTATATAAAATCAGTGACAACATGGATAAGCGCCAGCAAATTCGCCTGCACATGCGTGAACAACGCCGTGCGCTGAGTGAAACCCAACACCGCGACAAGGCATTGCAATTAAGCACCCAGCTTGTGCAATCCCCGTTTTTCAAAAATAGTCGACACATCGCCTGCTATCTGAGCAACGACGGCGAAATCGATCCCTGGTGGTTGATCCAGGCCGCCTGGCAACACGGCAAACAGTGTTACCTGCCGGTGCTGGGGCTGCGTCCCGGCAATCGACTGTGGTTTATCCCTTATCATCCCGACACAAACCTGGTGAATAACCGTTTTGGTATTCCGGAACCCGTACACGCCCGCCGACAACGCCTGTTCAAACCACAGAGCCTGGATCTGATCCTGATGCCACTGGTGGCGTTTGATCCACAAGGTAATCGCCTCGGCATGGGCGGTGGCTTCTATGATCGGACCCTGTCTTTCCTGCGCCACCGGCATAGTTGGCGAAAACCCCGTCTGATCGGCCTGGCCTATGAGTTTCAACGCCTGACTCAACTCCCACAACAAAGCTGGGACGTGCCGCTCGACGCCATCGCCACCGAGAACCGTTTATATCTGACGGATACGATCAGATCGGCCTGAGCACTCCGCGCAACACAGCCATACCGAGGACCGACGATGAAATACTGGTTAATGAAGTCCGAGCCCGACAGTTTCAGCATTGATGATCTGGCCAGAAAACCCAAACAGACCCAACACTGGGACGGGGTGCGTAACTATCAGGCCCGCAATATGATGCGCGATGAGATGAAATCGGGTGACCTGGTGTTTTTCTACCATTCGAGCTGCAAACAACCCGCTATCGTGGGCATTGCCGAGGTATGCAGGGAGGCTTATCCCGACTTCACCGCCAATGACCCGGAAAATAAATACTATGATCCGAAAAATGACCCCGACAAGCCGCGCTGGTATATGGTCGACATACGCCTGGTGCGTAAATTGGCCCGCGACATCAGCCTTGCAGAGTTAAAACAATATGGCGAACTGGCCGATATGCCCCTGTTGGCCCGCGCCAATCGTCTCTCGATCATGCCGGTGAGCAAAACTAACTGGCAATTCATTCTGAAACTGGAAAACAAGCCGGTCTGATCACCAGACAGACCGCTGCACGACCCACCAGCCCCATTTGCACGTCAACACGCAGCAAATAGTTTAAATACAGGCCTTTTCACACCGGACAAAACGGCTTGCAGAGAGTCACTTCAGTAAAAATCTCCGCTAATTACCTTCGTCCAGACTATAGATAGCGTCCAACCGATAGATTCTTTAAGTAAAATTGCTCATCCGCGTCAAAATCACATCACGACAGAGAAAAAATCGGCGCGTAAACGGAAATTTTTTCATGAAACGACCGTGTTAATGTAAAACAAACCGACACTCAGGCCTCTCGGGCATGAAAATTATTCGGTTTGGAGGCATCGATAGATAAATTTCGGACTGAATTTTTATTTTCAGGCCCAAAATAATGTCGATCGACATCATCATGGTCATAAATTTTTACATTTAGGGCACACCAGGACGACTCCCGGCTCTGAAAGTGTCAAAAATTTGGATCAGAGGCAAAAATTTTTACCGCATGAGACGATTTTTTATGTTCAAGCACAGATTTTTTTGTCTCGACGACGAATTTTTTATAAAAATTTCGTCACTCAACTCATCAAACCGCATTTTTTTTTAAAAATTTATAGCAAACAGTGACTAACAAGAAAAAAATGATCCACTACTCTAGTATTTTATGCTAACTTAGCTATACTCACGTAAACTCAGAGTCCAACGGAGGGTTGACAATGGCAACAAAAAAGAAAACCGCAAAGAAGAAGGCTAAGAAGAAAGTAGCCAAGAAGAAAACAGCCAAGAAAAAGGCTAAAAAGAAAGTAGCGAAGAAGAAAGTCGCTAAAAAGAAAGGCAAGAAGAAAGCAGCGAAAAAGAAAGCCGCTAAGAAGAAAGGCAAAAAGAAAGCAGCTAAGAAAAAAGTAGCTAAGAAGAAAGGCAAAAAGAAAGCGGCCAAGAAGACCGCCACCAAGAAGAAAACAGCGCGTCGTAAAAAGCGCTAAGTAATAGAGGGCAACCTCTGCTACAACTAAAAAGGGCCTGAATTCAGGCCCTTTTTTTATTCCAGATGGTCTATTTACAGAATCATCGGCCCAGAAACAACCGATAGGCTGGATTGTCACTCTCCTCCCACCAGCGATACCCCAATCCTTGCAGGAAGTTATGATAGTCGGCTTCATCCCCGCTGGGGATCTGAATACCCACCAGCACCCGACCATAGTCAGCACCATGGTTCCGGTAATGGAACAGGCTGATATTCCACTGCTGGCCCATATGATTCAGGAAGCGCAATAAGGCGCCGGGCCGTTCCGGAAATTCAAAGCGAAACAGCCGCTCGTCCCTGACCTGTTCGGCATGGCCTCCCACCATATAGCGGATATGCAGCTTGGCCAGTTCATTGTCACTCAGGTCGATCAGCGGGTAGCCCTTGTCCTGCAGGGCCTGGAACATAGCATCCTTATCACTGCTGCCCTGATGCATCTGGACACCGACGAAGATGTGCGCCTGGCTGGGATCGGCAAAACGATAATTAAACTCGGTGATGCCCCGTCGGCCGATGATATCGCAGAATTCCCGAAAACTGCCCGGCCGCTCGGGGATGGTCACGGCCAGCACGACCTCGCGCCGTTCACCCAACTCCGCCCGCTCCGCCACATGCCGCAGGCGATCAAAATTCATATTGGCGCCACTGACGATGGCGACCAGGGTCTGCCGCTGGCACTTTTCACGCTCGATATATTTCTTGATACCGGCCACCGCCAGGGCACCGGCCGGTTCGGCAATCATACGGGTGTCATCAAAGATATCCTTGATGGCGGCACAGATCTCATCGGTGGAGACCAATAGCATCTCATCGACATACTGGCTGGCGATGCGAAACGGCTCTTCGCCCACTTGCTTCACCGCCACCCCATCGGCAAAAATCCCCACCTGATCGAGAATGACACGCTTCTTTTGCTGCAGGGCCTGATACATACAGGCGGCATCATCGGGCTCGATGCCGATCACCTTTATCTCGGGTCGAACCGCCTTGATATAGGCAGCCACACCGGCGATCAGACCGCCGCCACCCACCGGTACAAAAATGGCGTCAATCGAGGCGGGATATTGATTGAGGATCTCCATGGCGACCGTACCCTGGCCGGCAATGACATAAGGATCGTCATAGGGATGGACAAAGGTCAGATCCCGTTCCTCCGTCAGCTTACGCGCATATTGATAGGCATCGTCATAGGCATTGCCGTGCAGGATCACTTCCGCACCAAGCTGACGAACCGCGTTGATCTTGATCTCCGGTGTCGTCTTTGGCATCACAATCGAGGCCTGTAAACCCAGTCTGCTCGCTGCCAAGGCCACGCCCTGGGCATGATTACCGGCCGAGGCGGCGATCACGGGTTTTTCTCTATCCGATTCGGACAGGTTAATCATTTTGTTATAGGCGCCGCGCAGTTTAAAGGAAAAGACCTGTTGCAGATCCTCACGCTTGAGCATGACCTGGTTTTGCAGCCGACGGGAAAGGCTTTTCGCCTGATCCAGCGGGGTTTCCTGGGCCACATCGTAAACCTGGGCCTGGCGGATCATTTCAACGTATTTTTCGAGCATGTTTACCTTGCTGTCTGGGCTGGTTTTGCCGCCTGCGGCTGGATATAG